>DASXRB010001051.1:0-14632 GCA_036506875.1 Kribbellaceae bacterium
GTCGTCCATCATCAGCCGGAACTGGCTGGTGCGCAGCTTGTCCATCTCGTCGTCGGTGGACTCGAGCCTCTGCGCGGCCTCGACGTCGCGGGATTTGATCACGTCACCGGCGGCGTTGACCATCTGCTCGGCGACCGAGCCCATCTTGCCGACCAGGTCCTGCAGCTCGGCGGGGATCGCCGAAGCCGGGTAGCGCATCCGGGTGATCTTCGCGACGTGCGAGGCCAGGTCGCCCATCCGCTCCAGGTCGGCGACCATCCGGAGCCCGGCGACCAGCATCCGCAGCTCGTTGGCGACCGGCGCCTGCCGGGCCATCAGGTCGAAGATCCGGTCCTCCAGGCCCTCGCCGGCGGCGTCCACCTCGACATCGGCCGCGATGACCTCCTCGGCCACCTTGATGTCGGCGTCCAGCAGCGCCGTGGTCGACCGTCGTACGGCGGTCGAGACCGTCCGGGTCATCCGCTCGAGCTCCGCGAGGATGTCGTCGAGCTGCTCGTGATAGCTGGTGCGCATGGTGCCGTGCTCCGGTTCTGTTGAGGACGCCGTACTGCGGTGAACTGCCGTACCGAACTGCCTGATACGCGAAATCTACGCCGCGGCAGGCCAACCCGGACGCTATGCCGTCCAGGTTGCCGCTCGGCGATGGATGGTGAACGTCCGGTGAACAGTAAGGTCGGCAGACGTCCATTCGCACATCACCTGGCATTTGCGCAAGCGTTGCCCGCGTACGATCTTTGCCGTGGATCCCACGCTGGCTGCGGTGCTGGGCGGCGTCGTCGGCGCCGTCCTGGGTGCGTTGGCCACCGGTGCGGTCCTGTTCAGCGAGCGGCAGCAGCAGACGGTGCCCGAGTCGCCCGACCCCGTCGTACCACCCGGGGTCGCGACCGTGCTGTCGGTGCTGCGCAGCTCGGCGGTCGTGATGGGTCCGGAGGACCAGGTCCTGCAGGCCTCCGCGCCCGCGCACGTGCTGGGCATCGTCCGGGCGAACCGGCTGGTCGTCGACGAGCTGCTCCACATGGTCCGGCAGGTACGACGGGACGGTGAGATCCGGCAGCGCGACCTGGAGATCGTCCGCGGCCGCCTCGGCGCCACCCAGTACGTCAGCGCCCGGGTCGCCCCGCTCGGCACCCGCCTCGTGCTGGTGCTGGTCGAGGACCGGACCCGGGAGCGCCGGATCGATGCCGTCCGCAAGGACTTCGTGGTCAACGTGAGCCACGAGCTGAAGACCCCGATCGGCGCGCTCACCCTGCTCGCCGACGCGGTCGCGGACGCCTCCGACGACCCGGAGGCGGTGCAGCGGTTCTCCGGCCGGATGCGGGTCGAGGCGAGCCGGCTCGGCCGGCTGGTCAAGGAGATCATCGAGCTGTCCCGGCTGCAGGGTGACGACCCGCTGGAGAACCCCGGCCCGGTCGACGTCGCCGAGGTCATCGAGCAGGCCGTCGACCGCTGCCGGGTGGACGCCCAGAACCGCGGTATCAGCATCGTGGTCAAGGCCGACCCGTCGCTGGAGGTGCTCGGCAGCGAGGACCAGCTGGTGATCGCGGTCGGCAACCTGGTCGAGAACGCGGTCAACTACAGCCCGGACCACACCCGGGTCGCGGTCGCCGCGCACGTCGACGGCGACCTGGTCGAGATCACCGTCAGCGACCAGGGCGTCGGCATCCCGAACGCCGACCTGGAACGCATCTTCGAGCGCTTCTACCGGGTCGACCGGGCGCGCAGCCGGGAGACCGGCGGCACCGGCCTGGGCCTGTCGATCGTGAAGCACATCGCGTCCATCCACGGCGGCGACGTCCGGGTCTGGAGCGTCGAGGGACAGGGCTCGACGTTCACGATCCGGCTGCCGCTGCGGCTCGACCCCGAGCCCGGGGACAACACCGATCCCGCCGGATCACAGCTGCCGGCGCGCCTGACCACGACAACACCCGCCCACAAGGAGGCAGCTTCGTGACCCGAGTGCTGGTCGTCGAGGACGAGGAGAGCTACAGCGACGCGTTGTCGTACGTGCTCCGCAAGGAAGGCTTCGAGGTCGCGGTGGCCGAGACCGGGCCCGCCGCGCTGGAGGAGTTCGACCGCGCGGGCGCCGACATCGTGCTGCTGGACCTGATGCTGCCCGGGCTGCCCGGCACCGAGGTGTGCCGCGCGCTGCGCAGCCGGTCGAACGTGCCCGTGATCATCGTGAGCGCCAAGGACACCGAGGTCGACAAGGTCGTCGGCCTCGAGCTGGGCGCGGACGACTACGTCACCAAGCCGTACAGCCCGCGCGAGCTGCTGGCCCGGATCCGCGCCGTGCTGCGCCGCGGCCAGGACGTCGAGCTGCTGCCCGACACCCTGGAGGCCGGCCCGGTCCGGATGGACGTCGAGCGCCACGTCGTGACGGTGTCCGGCACCGAGATCCGGCTGCCGCTGAAGGAGTTCGAGCTGCTCGAGATGCTGCTGCGCAACACCGGCCGGGTGCTCACCCGCGGGCAGCTGATCGACAGGATCTGGGGCGCGGACTACGTCGGCGACACCAAGACCCTCGACGTCCACGTCAAGCGCCTGCGCTCCAAGCTCGAGAAGGATCCGTCCAACCCCGCCCACCTCGTCACCGTCCGAGGCCTCGGCTACAAGTTCGAAGCCTAATCCACTCATCGGGCCCTTGTGCCCCGGCGTGTCGTCATTCGCCGGTCCCTTGTGACCACCAGGGACGCTGTACGACGACCGCCGGGGACCCGTCACCGTACGACGACGAGCCATCGTCGTACGACAGTCAGTCGTCCCCAGGCATCACGCCGTACGACGAATCCCGGCAACGCGGCAACCGTCGTCAGAGGATCCGTCCATCGCCCTCTGCCCCCTCCGCAATTCGCCTGGTCGACCCGGCGAATGGAGCGTTGACCCGGCGCATGACCCGGGCCAACCCACACTTGGCCGGGTCAACCCGGCGAATTGCGGGTGATCACGTCGTACGACGAGCCGCCGGCGCGGTGGTCGCCGTACGACAACTCACGAAGCCAGGTGGGCGCGTCCTCGACGACGTTTCGCGTGGGTACCCACTTGGAAGGAGGCTCACCCACGGGTATGACCTGGGGTAACCCTCGGCACGCGTGGGGTCCCACGCGAAAATGTGGAGCGGCCGGGGTGCGGAGCGCGTCGGGTCAGCCTGGCGCGGCCGGGTCAGCCGGCCGGCGTGGGGGAGTAGTGGTCGTCGGCGAGGACGGGGACGTCGCGGGTGACGGGGCCGGCGTCGGCGAAGGTCAGGATGAGCTTGACCATCTGGCCGGGCTTGGCGCCGTTGACCGCGACCGCCTTGCCGCTGGTGCCGATCGAGACCGCGGCGCCGGCCGGGAGCGGCAGTTCCTGCGCACCGCTGACCGTGACGCCGGCGGCGGACGGGTCGGCGGTGACCGAGACCAGGCGGTCGTCGGAGGTGCCGCGGTTGACGATGACGGCGTGCAGGGTGCCCTTGCCCTCGGCATCGGCCAGCACCAGGACGTTGCGCACGGCAAGCGAGCCCGTGTCGGCGTTGACGCCCTCGGCGGACTGGTACGGCTGCAGCGTCTGGGCACCGAAGCTGGCGCTGCAGGCGGCGGAGACGGACAGCGGCAGCAGCAGCGCGGCGCCGACGGCGGCGATCGACTTGGCTCGCGGCGGCAACGAGATGGGCACTCCGACTCCCTGGAGACTCAGCAGCGGTTCGATGCCCGGACCAACAGACCCGGCGGAGCACAGCGTAGCGATCGTCCGGCCACGGTCCGCGCCCGGCCATCCTTCGCGCGGGTGCCCGTGGCACGGACAGGCTTGTTTGTCAAGGCCGCAATAGGCCCCTGACCAGCGCAAACGCGCCTGGGACGCCCGTCGCGCCGTGCTAGACTGAACGTGGAAAGGGGCACGTGACACATGACTTTCACAGTCGGCGAGACGGTTGTTTACCCCAACCACGGTGCGGCCGTCATCGAGGACATCGAGACCCGTCAGATCAAAGGTGAGGACAAGACCTACTTGGTCTTGAGGATCATCGCCCAGAACGACCTGGTAGTCCGCGTGCCTGCCTGCAACCTCGACCTGGTCGGGGTTCGCGACGTCGTGGACCAGCAGGGTCTGGAGCGAGTCTTCGACGTCCTGCGCGCGCCGCACACCGAGGAGCCGACCAACTGGTCCCGCCGCTACAAGGCGAACCTGGAGAAGCTGCACTCGGGCAACGTGCTCAAGGTCGCCGAAGTGGTCCGGGACCTGTGGCGCCGCGAGCGCGACCGCGGCCTGTCCGCCGGCGAGAAGCGCATGCTGGCCAAGGCGCGGCAGATCCTGGTGTCCGAGCTCGCTCTCGCCGAGAACACCAACGAGGACAAGGCCGAGGCCATCCTCGACGAGGTTCTCGCGTCCTGAGCGTGTCCCGCGACGTGGCTCGGGCCGCGCGCCCCGGGCGTCGTACGACGCTGTGAGCACGGCTGCCATCGTCCCCGCGGCAGGTCTCGGCACGAGGCTCGGCGGGGACGTTCCGAAAGCGCTCCGAGAGGTCGGCGGCGAACCGCTGCTGGTCCACGCGATACGTGGGCTGACCGCGGCTCCCGTCGGCCTCTCGCTCGTTGTGGTCGCGGTGACTCCCGGCCAGGAAGAGGCCATCCACCGCCTGCTCGTCCCACATCGTGGACAGGCTGAGCTCGTCTGCGTCCCCGGTGGAGCCGACCGCACCGACTCGGTCCGCGCCGGGCTCGAGGCCCTGCCACAGACCGGTATCGAGTGCGTGCTCGTGCACGACGCCGCGCGCCCGTTCGTGCCCGCGGCGGTGATCTCGCGGGTGGTCGACGCCGTCCGCGCAGGGGCGGACGCGGTGGTGCCGGTGGTGCCGGTGACCGACACGGTGAAGCGCGTCGACGCCGACGGCCAGGTCGTCGACACCCCGGACCGGTCGTTTCTGGTCGCCGTACAGACACCGCAGGGGTTCCGGCCCGACGTGCTGCGCCGGGCGCATGCCGAGGCGACCGGCCCTGCCACCGACGACGCCGCGCTGGTCGAGCGGCTCGGGCTGCCCGTCGACACCGTCGAGGGGTCCCAGGACTCGCTGAAGATCACCCGTCCCCGCGACCTGCTGATCGCCGAGGCGATCCTCGCTGAACGTACTGGGAGCCGCGCATGATGCCCCGGGTCGGCACCGGAGTCGACGCCCACCCGCTCGCGCCCGGCCGGCCGATGTGGCTGGCGTGCCTGGAGTGGCCGGACGAGCCGAACGGCCTGTCCGGGCACTCCGACGGCGACGCCGCCGCGCACGCCGTCTGCGACGCGCTGCTGGCCGCCGCCGGCCTCGGCGACCTCGGGTCGAACTTCGGTACGGCGGAGCCCGAGTGGGCCGGCGCATCGGGTACGGCGCTGCTGGCCGAGACCGCGCGCCGCGTCCGCGAGGCCGGGTTCGAGATCGGCAACGTGTCGGTCCAGATCGTCTGCAACGCGCCCCGGATCGGGCCGCGCCGCAAGGAGGCCGAGGCCGCGATGAGCGACGCGTGCGGCGCCCCGGTCTCGGTCGCCGCCAAGACCACCGACGGGCTGGGCTTCACCGGCCGCGGTGAAGGCATCGCCGCCGTCGCCACCGCCGTCGTCGCCAGGCGATGACCCGGCCGGCCGTCGCCTGGGCCGAGCCGACCGCGCCCCAGTCCGCCGAGCGGTTGCTCACGGCAACCGAGCTGGACCGGCTCAGGTCCTTCCGGAGGGTCGCCGACCGCGAGCGCTTCCGCAGCGCTCACGTGCTCGCCCGGCTGGTCGCCGCCGAGGCCATGGGCGTCGCACCGGAGGCGGTCGCGTTGCGGCAGACCTGTACGACGTGTGGCGGGCCGCACGGCCGGCCGTCGATCGACGCGCCGGACGCGCCGTACATCAGCTGGTCCCACGCCGGCGAGCGAGTGCTGGTCGCGGTGACGCGCCTCGGACCGGTCGGTGTGGACGTGGAGTCCGTCGCGGCCGTCGGCACCGCGCGCGTCGACCGGCTGGCGCTGGCCCCGGACGAGCTCGGCCGGCTGCCTCCGGACGGTCCCGGGGCGGGTGGGATGACACCGGACCGGTGGCGGGCGGTGAGCTGGGCGCGGAAGGAGTCATTGCTCAAGGCAACCGGTGACGGCCTGTCCGTCAGGATGACCGACCTCGTCGTCGCACCGTCCGACGAGCCGGCCCGGCTGGTGTCCTGGCCGGGCCGGGATCCTGGCACGATGCGGATGGCCGACCTCGATCTCGGCCCGGAGTACGCCGCCTGCCTCGCGGTCCGCACGAGCGCCGAGCTGCCTCCGGTCGTGCCCGTCGAGGTCGACCTGACCTCCTAATGCTGCTGGCAGCGCGCACGCCAGCGGGCGAACGAGGTGGCACGCGAGCAGGTGTGCTCGTACTCCTCCGCGACGTGGCGGCGGATGAACTCGCTCGCCTCGGCCAGCGGGCCGTTCTCGTGCCACGCCAGGATCTGGCGGTACCAGAGCGGATCTCCGGCGAGCGGGCGCACGGCGATGCCCGGCAGTTCCTCGAAGGTGGCCTGGCACAGGCTGACCGCGTGGCCGCTGCGCACGATCTCTATCAGCAGGCGGCCCTCGGCCTGGTAGGGCACCCGGATGCGGTGCCCGGCCAGGCTCAGCGCGGTCGCCCAGTACTCCCGGGTGCGGTCGCCGTCCGGACGGGGTACCGCCCACGGCTCCGCGGCCAGGTCGGCGAGGTCGACCTCGTCCTGCGCCGCCAGCGCGTGCCCGGCCGGCAGGAGCGCGAACACCGGTTCGGTGGCGACCGTGTGGAGGACCACCCCGGCGCGGGGGGCCAGCTCGTAGCCGGGGCTGTCGCCGACCACCGCAGCCTCCAGCCGCCCCACCGCGACGTCCTCGACGAGAGGCAGCGGGGAGTACTGCTCGCGCGCGGTGATCTCCGCCCCGGGGAACCGGGCCCGGACCGCCGAGATCAGCCCGCCGAGCAGCGGCGCGGTGACCGAGCCGAGCCGCAGCCGGCTGGGCTGCGCGTCCGAGCGCCCGGCCAGGGCCGCCAGGTCGAGCAGCTCGTCGAGGGTCGGCAGCACGGCGCTCGCCCGGGTGATGACCAGCTCGCCAAGCGCGGTGGGCACCACGCCGTGGCTGCCGCGGTCGAACAGCCGGCCGCCCAGCAGCTGCTCGATCCGCCTCAGCTGCGCGGACAGGCCCGGCTGGCTCAGTCGCAGCGCGGCGGCCGCCTTGGTGAGGCTCCCGGTCTCCGCGATCGTGGCGACGACGCGGAGATGCCTCACCTCAAGCTCCATAACCCGATGTTCTGAGCATGTGGGAGCTCCTCTCCGGACACGGTAGTCGCGACCATTTCCCCCAGTGCAATATCACACCTTACTGGGAGTTCATGTGAGCGTACGGCGAGTCTGGTTGGTAGCGGGGCTGGTGCTCGGGCTTGCCGCCGCGACCGGTTGCGAAGGCGCGGCTGACGGCGGGACGAGCCCCGCGGACCCCGCGGGCAAGGGCGGCACGCTGCACGTGCTGGCCAGCATCGACCTGGAACATCTCGATCCGGCCCGCAACTACGTCACCTCGTCGCAGGACGTGAGCCGGCTGATCTACCGGACGCTCACGACGTTCGCGGCGGCGCGCGGCGCGGACGGCGGACAGATCGTCCCGGACCTGGCCACCGACACCGGCCGGCCCAGCGACGGCGCACGGACCTGGACCTTCACCCTGAAGGACGGGGTGCGGTTCGAGGACGGCCGGCCGATCACCAGCAAGGACATCAAGTACGGGGTGGAGCGCTCGTTCGCCGCGGACCTGCCCGAGGGCGCGCCGTATGCCCGCACCTGGCTGATCGGGGGCGCCGGCTACCAGGGCCCGTACAAGGACAAGCAGGGGCTGGCGTCGATCGAGACGCCGGACGACAAGTCGATCGTCTTCCGGCTCAACCGGCCGGTGGCCGACTTCGGGTCCGCGGTCACGCTTCCGCTGTTCGCCCCGGTGCCGCAGGACAAGGACACAGGGGTCGGCTACGACCTGCGGCCGTTCTCCTCCGGTCCGTACAAGATCGAGAAGTTCGAGCCCAAGAAGCGGCTCACGCTGGTCCGCAACACCCAGTGGGACCCGGCCACCGACCAGGTCCGCAAGGGCCTGCCGGACCGGATCGAGCTGGACCTCAACCTGGACGCGGCCGTGGTCGACCAGCGACTCATCGCGAGCCAGGGCGAGGACGCGAACGCGGTCGCGTTCGAACCCATCGGCCCGGCCGCGGTGTCCAGGGTCGTCACCGATCCGCGGGTGAAGCAGCGGCTGGTCGTCGGAGACTCGATCAACACCCGGTACCTGGCGATCAACACCAGGCACAAGCCGCTCGACGACGTGCGGGTCCGGCAGGCCATCGAGTACGCCGTCGACAAGGACGCGCTCCGCGCCACCCGCGGTGGACCGATCGCCGGCGACCTGGCGACCACGCTGCTGCCGCCCGCGCTCCCCGGCCACGTCGACGACGACCCGTACCCCAGCCCCGGCGGGAAGGGCGACCCGGCCAAGGCCAAGGCACTGCTCGCCCAGGCCGGGCACGCGCAGGGCCTGACACTCACCCTGGACGTGGCCGCCACGGCCGCCGGGAAGGCCCAGGGCGTCGCGCTGCAGGAGTCGCTGGCGAAGGTGGGCATCACCGTGAAGGTCAACGAGATCGCCTCGTCGGCGTTCTACAGCACGATCGGCAACACCGCCCAGGAGCACGACCTGGCGATCACCGGCTGGTCGGCCGACTGGCCGGGCGCCTCCACCTACCTGCCGCTGATCCTGGACGGCCGTGCCATCACCAAGACCGGCAACAACAACCATGCCCAGTACGACTCGCCGAAGGTGAACAAGCGGCTGGACGAGATCGCCGCGATGACCGACGCCAACGCCGCGGCGGCCGCCTACGGCGAGCTCTCCAAGCAGATCATGCAGGACGCTCCGGTCGTGCCGTTCCTGTGGGACAAGGCGCCGGTCCTCATCGGGTCCGACGTCGTGGGGGCGTACGGCCACATCGCGTACGTCGGGCGGCTCGACCTGGTCAGCCTGGGGTTGCGCAAGTGACCTCCGTACTGCCCGTCGCGCCGCTGGGGCCGGCGGTGCGGACGGAGAGGTCGGTGCTCAGGCGGCTGCTCGCGCAGCGGCCGGCGGTGGCGGCCCTGGCGGTGATCGCACTGCTGGTGCTCGTCGCCATCGCCGCCCCGCTGATCACCTGGCTCGCCGGAACGTCGCCGAACGCGTTCGACCCGGGCGCGGTGGACCCGGCGCTCGGCGGCCTGCCGCGCCAGCACGGGGGCGGGATCAGCGGCCGCCACTGGCTGGGCGTCGAACCGGTCAACGGCCGTGACGTGCTGGCACGGATCGTCCACGGCGCCCGGGTCTCACTGCTCATCGCACTGCTGGCCACGGTCCTGTCCGTCGTCGTCGGCACCGTGTCCGGACTGGTCGCCGGGTTCTTCGGCGGCTGGGTCGACACCGTCGTCGGGCGGCTCATGGATCTGCTGATGTCGTTCCCCGCGCTGATCTTCATGATCGCGCTGATCTCGGCCGCGCCCGGCGTGGACCGCCGGCTGCTGCTGGTGGTGGTGCTGGGCGGCTTCGGCTGGCCGTACGTCGGCCGGATCGTCCGCGGCCAGGCCATGGTGCTGGCCCGTGGCGAGTTCGTGCAGGCGGCGCGTGCGCTGGGTGCCTCGCGGCGCGACCTGCTGCTGCACGAGGCGCTGCCCAACCTGGCCGGGCCGATCCTGGTGGTCGCGACCATGTCGATCCCCGGCTACATCGCCACCGAGGCCGGGCTGTCGTTCCTCGGCGTGGGCGTCCGCCCGCCGACCCCGTCGTGGGGTCAGATGATCGCCTCCGCCGTGCCCTGGTACGCCACCGACCCGGCCTACTTCCTGATGCCCGGCACCTGCCTGTTCGTCACCGTCCTGGCGTTCAACGTCCTGGGCGACGCCGTACGGGACGCGATCGATCCAGGGAGCCGGCAACGATGATCCTCTATCTGCTGCGGAGGCTGGCGGCGGCGGCAGCGATCCTGCTGGTGATCTGCGCGCTGACCTTCGCGATCTTCTACGTGATGCCCGCCGATCCGGCGCAGAGCGCGTGCGGCAAGGCGTGCAGCCCCGAGCGGATCGCCGAGATCCGCCACACCATGGGCCTGGACGAGCCCGTGCCCGAGCAGTTCGCCGGCTACCTGCGCGGCATCGTCACCGGCCGCACGTACGGCACCGGCGAGATGGCCGTGGCGTGCCCGGTGCCGTGCCTGGGCTTCAGCTTCCAGAACAACCAGCCGGTGTGGCAGACGCTCACCTCGCGGCTGCCGGTGAGCGTGTCGATCGCGGTCGGCGCGGCGCTGCTGTGGCTGGCCGTCGGGGTCGCGGCCGGGGTCGTGTCGGCACTGCGCCGCGGCAGCGTGTGGGACCGGGCGGCGATGATCGCCGCGCTCGGCGGGATCTCGGTGCCGATCTACCTGACCGCGCTGGTGCTGCAGTACGTGCTGGTGGTGAAGCTGAACCTGCTGCCCTACCCTCGCGCGGTCGGGTTCTGGTCGGACCCTGCCGGATGGGCCGCCTCGATGGTCATGCCCTGGATCACGCTGGCGATGCTGTACGCGGGGATCTACGCCCGGATCACGCGCGGCGAGATGCTGGACAGTCTCGGGCGGAACTACGTCCGCACCGCCCGGGCCAAGGGGCTGCCCGAACGGACCGTGCTGCGCCGGCACGCCCTGCGCCCCGCGCTGATGCCGATCGTGACGATCTTCGGGATGGACCTGGGAGCGTTGCTGGGCGGCGCGCTGATCACCGAGTCGGTGTTCGGGCTGCCCGGCGTCGGCAAGCTGGCGGCCGACGCGATCGCCGCCGCCGACCAGCCGGTGATCCTGGGCGTCACGCTGTTCGCGGCCGCCTTCGTGATCCTCGCCAACGTCGCCGTCGACCTCGTGTACGCGGCGCTCGATCCGAGAGTGAGGTCAGCGGCATGACCCTGCTGGAGGTACGCGACCTGACCGTGGACTTCGCGGCCGGCGGCCGCGCGGTGGACGGCCTCGATCTGGACCTGGACGCCGGGCGGGTGCTGGGGGTGGTCGGCGAGTCGGGGAGCGGCAAGTCCGTCACGAGCCTGGCGATCATGGGTCTGCTGCGCGCCGCCCGGGTGACCGGCAGCATCCGGTTCGACGGTCGCGAGCTGTGCGGCCTCGGCCAGGGCGCGCTGCGGCGACTGCGCGGCGACCGGATGGCGATGATCTTCCAGGACCCGCTGTCCTGTCTCAACCCGTACTATTCCGTCGCGTTCCAGATCGCCGAGGCGTATCGGGCGCATCGCCGCGCCGGGCCGCGGCACGCGCACCGGGTGGCGGTGCAGATGCTGGAACGGGTCGGCATCCCGCAGGCCGAACGGCGGGCCCGTGCCTTCCCGCACGAGTTCTCCGGAGGCATGCGACAGCGCGTCATGATCGCCATGGCGCTCTGCCTCGAGCCCGACCTGCTCATCGCCGACGAGCCCACCACCGCCCTGGACGTGACCGTGCAGGCCCAGATCCTGGACCTGCTGCGTGACCTCCGTGAACGATCCGGCACCGCGATCATGATCATCACCCATGACATGGGCGTGGTAGCCGGGCTGGCCGACGACGTCGTGGTGATGTACGGCGGCCGGGCCGTCGAGCACGGCCCGGTGCGCGAGGTCTTCCGCCTGCCACGCGAGCCGTACACCCGGGGCCTGCTCGCCTGCGTTCCGCGCATCGACGGCCCGGTCCCGCGCCGCCTGCCGACCATCGGCGACGATCCGCGAGCGGAGGAGGCGTCGTGAGCGCTCCGTTGCTCGAGGCCCGCGACCTGGTCAAGCGCTATCCCGTGCGGCACCGGCTCACGCGCCGGAAGGTCGGCGAGGTCACAGCCGTGGACGGCGTCTCGCTGCGGGTGGACGAGGGCGAGACCCTCGGCGTGGTCGGCGAGTCGGGCTGCGGCAAGTCGACCGTGGGACGGCTGCTGACGCGGCTGGAGGCACCCACCGCGGGGACGATCCGGTTCGACGGTCGCGACCTCGCCGGGCTGGACGACAACCGGATGCGGCCGGTCCGCCGCGACCTGCAGATCGTCTTCCAGGATCCGTTCTCGTCGTTGAACCCGCGGCACACCGTGCGGCAGATCCTCACCGCGCCGTTCCGCTACCAGGGCCTGGAGCCGGTCGAGCCGGTCGAGACGCTGCTGGAGCGGGTCGGGCTGCGCGCCGAGCACGCCGCCCGTCACCCGCACGAGTTCTCCGGCGGGCAAGCCCAGCGCATCGGCATCGCCCGCGCGCTGGCGCACCGCCCCAAGCTGGTGGTCTGCGACGAGCCGGTCTCCGCGCTCGACGTGTCGGTACAGGCCCAGATCCTCAATCTGCTGAAGGACTTGCAGGAGGATCTCGGGCTGAGCTACGTGTTCATCGGCCACGACCTGGGTGCGGTCCGGCAGATCAGCACGCGCATCGCGGTGATGTATCTCGGCACGGTCGTGGAGACCGCCGGGCGCGATGCGCTGTTCGCCCGCGCCGCGCACCCGTACACCCACGCCCTGCTGTCGGCGGTGCCGCTGCCCGACCCCATCACCGAACGCGCCCGGGAACGGATCGTGCTGCGCGGGGATCTGCCCAGCCCGCTCGACCCGCCCGGCGGCTGCCCGTTCCGGACCCGATGCCACAAGGCCGCCGATCGGTGCGCCGCCGAGCGCCCGGTGTTGCGGCAGATCGACGCGGGACACCAGGTCGCCTGCCACTTCCCCGGAGAAAGGACTTCATGACGCGCACATACCGGCTGCCCGGACTCGCCGTGACCGATCACGTCTTCGACGTACCGCTCGACTACGGCGACCCTGATGGCGAGTCGATCGAGGTGTTCGCTCGCGAGCTGGTCGACCCGGCCCGAGCCGGCGAACGGCTGCCCTGGCTGCTCTACCTGCAGGGTGGACCAGGGGGCAAGGCGCCGCGGCCGCTGACCGCGACGGCCGGCTGGATCTGCCGCGCGCTGCGCACGCACCGGGTGTTGCTGCTGGACCAGCGCGGCACCGGCCGCAGCAGCCCGGTGAACGCCGGGTCCGCGCAGCGGTTCGGATCGGCTCAGGCGCTCGCCGACCACCTCGCGCACTTCCGCGCCGACTCGATCGTCGCGGACGCGGAGCTGATCCGGCGGCGGCTGTGCGGCGACGAGCCGTGGGAGACCCTGGGCCAGAGCTACGGCGGGTTCGTCACCCTCGCCTACCTGTCGCAGGCCCCCGAAGGCCTGCGTGCCTGCTACATCGCAGGCGGTCTCCCGGGGCTGGATGCCACCGCGGACGACGTGTACGCCGCCACCTACCCGCGGGTGCGCGACAAGGTGATGGCCTACTACGAGCGCTACCCGCACGACCGGGAGCTGGTCCAGCGGCTGGCCACGGTGCTGGGCCGGAGCACCGTCCGGCTCCCCGACGGCGACCGCCTCACCGTCCGGCGGCTGCGCACGCTCGGCCTGGCCCTCGGGATGGGGGACGGCGCGGAACGGCTGCACTGGCTGCTCGACGAGGCGCTCGGGCCCGGTGACGAGCCGACGCCGACGTTCCTCCAGCAGGTGCTGGCCCTGACCTGCTTCAGCGACAACCCGCTGTTCGCGGTGCTGCAGGAACCGATCTACGGACAGGGAGACGGGCCCACCCGCTGGGCGGCCTGGCGGGCACTGGCGGACTTCCCGGAGTTCGCCGAGACCGCCGATCCGCTGCTGTTCACCGGCGAGATGTTCTACCCCTGGATGTTCGAGGAGATCTCCGGCCTGCAGCCGTTCGCGGGCGCGGCGCACCTGCTGGCCGAGCGGCCGGCTTGGCCGCCGCTCTACGACCAGGCACGGCTCGCGGCCAACCAGGTGCCCGTGGCGGCGGTGATCTACCACGACGACATGTACGTCGACGCGGGACTGTCGCTGCGCACATCGCGTGC
Source organism: Kribbellaceae bacterium (assembly GCA_036506875.1). Lineage (GTDB taxonomy): Bacteria > Actinomycetota > Actinomycetes > Propionibacteriales > Kribbellaceae > DASRHY01. The sequence goes on from DASXRB010001051.1 coordinate 13,899, forward strand.
GGTCGGGGCCATGCGCGCCTGGGTCACCAACGAGTGGGAGCACGACGGGATCACCGCGTCGGGGGAGCGCGTACTGGACCGCCTGATCGATCTGGCCACCGGACGGGCCTGACGTCCGGACCCACCACCGAAGGAGTAACCATGCCCAAGCCGACCATCCCCAGACACGCCGCGTCCCGCGTCCTGCTGGCCGCCGCGCTGGCGTCCGCGCTGGCCGCACTGTGCGCCGTCCCCGCGAGCGCCGCCGTTCTCGCCGACGACACACGTCCGTCCGCCAAGCCAGCGGCCACGGACTGCACGTTGCCCGGCCGCACGGGCTGGACCGACGAGGGCTCCGACACCGACTACAACCAGTTCCTCCGCCCCAACGGGACGCTCCGCACCGTCATGTTGTTCGTCGACTTCCCGGACGCGCCCGCGACCGACGCGACCGACGGCTACGCGGATGCTCTCACCCCCGCCGCCGACTGGATGTGGGACGCCTCCTACGGCCGCGCCTGGCTCGCCATCACGCCGGTCCAGCGCTGGCTGCGGATGCCGCAGGACTCGACGTCCTACGGCTTCGACCGGGGCATCACATTCGAGCAGCACGAGCTGTACGTGAAGCAGGCGGTCGCCGCGGCCGATCCCTACGTCGACTTCTCCTCCTACGACCTCGTCTACATCGTCCCGACCCGGAACGCGGCGGCCGTGAAGTTCTCCCCGGCCTATCTCTGGGACCCCTCCACCGCCGG
>DASXRB010001052.1:0-2114 GCA_036506875.1 Kribbellaceae bacterium
GACGTGGTCTACGGCCAGGACGGCAACGACCAGATGTCCGGCGGCTCGAAGTCGGACTACCTCGAGGGCAACGGCGGCGACGACATGATCCAGGGCGACCGCTCGCTCTTCGACAACCCGCCTCCGATCGCTGGTGAACCCGTGACGACCCAGCTGGGCACGGCATGGCCGGGCACCGCGAGCGGTGCGGCTGACCTCGAGGGCACGGGTGCCGACGGGCAGGACGACATGCTCGGCGGCTCGTCGATCGCGAACTTCCGCGACGGCAACGACAACATCGAGGGCGACGGCGAGGGCGACTTCCAGCTGGGCGACAACGGTGTGCTGCGCCGCGACATCCAGGGCAATGCGCCGAACCTGACCGACCGGATCTTCGCCAAGCGGTACCCGGCCAACGCGGCACCGGCCAATGCGGTCGCGATCCGCATCGGCGACGCGTCGGTGAACCCGAACGGCACCACCCGGTTCTGCACCACGGCGCAGGCCACCTGCGAGAAGGCCGGCGCGTTCGGCAACGACGCGATGTGGGGCGACGGCGGCGACGACACCCAGTGGGGTCAGGACGGCAACGACCTCATGCATGGTGGCAACGCCGACGACGACATGTACGGCGAGCTGGGCGACGACCAGATGTGGGGCGACAACGGCGACGACGCCATGCTCGGTGACCGTGGTGGTGTGGTCGACCAGTACGAGAACGGCGGTCGTGACTACACCGTGGACGTGAACCAGGTCCCGAAGGTCCACTACGAAGGCTTCGCGGCCGGGACGGTGACCAGACAGACCGATCTGCAGCACGACATCAACGGTGATGTGTTCGTCGGCACCTCGACGTCGGCAAAGATGCCGCACCCGGGCGATGTCGAGGGCGGCAACGACCGGATCCGCGGTGGCAACGACGAGGACTTCATCCACGCCGGCTTCGGGGACGACCTCGCCAACGGCGACAGTGGCGGCGACACCGTGTTCGGTGACGACGGCTCAGACGTGATCTGGGGCGGCAAGGGCTGCGATCAGTCGATCGACGCGGCGACCCCGGACTGCCAGACAAACGGCGTATTCGATGCGAGCGCCCGCGGCGCCAAGGACCGCAAGGTCGACTACCTGCTCGGCGGCAAGGGCGGGACGAGCGCCGCGTCACTCGACCCGAACACCGGCACGCTGGGATCGGACATCATCGACTGGCACCCGCGTGGCACGTACGGCACGCCGGACCAGCCAACGACCTGCAGCTCGAAGATCGGGCCGGAGACGTTCGGCAACGGCAAGAAGGGCAACCCGGTCGTCACGGTGGACCCGTGCTCGTGGTTCGAGATGACCAACTTAGATGACACTGTTGACGCCAATAATCAGCACCACCAGGGCATCGACTGGCAGTACGGCGGCTGGGACCGCGACGTGCTGCAAGGCGACGTGGCCGACAACGGCCCGAACGACGGTGATCGCCTGCTGGACTGGAACGGCACCTACAACCTGTACACGCACTGCAACTCGGCCTACGGCGGCTACAACGACGTCCGCCAGCACAGCCCGGACTGGCAGGCGTTCCTGCAGAAGTGGGTGTACTCGCTCGGTGCCGGTCAGCTCGCGACCGACTCGGCGAACGGATCGGTAGGCATCGGTACGTCGGCGTTCGACGAGCTGGCGCTGGTCTACCCCGGAACCGACGGTCCGCACGGTTCGGGCAGCGCGTTCCCGAGCACGCCAGGCCACTTCGACAATCCGAATGCGTGTGCGCCCTGATCGGATCCCATAGGTAAGGACACGGGTGGACCCGGCGGCGTCAGGCCGCCGGGTCCACGCTCGCGTGCGCGATTCGACGAGCCGGGCGCGGAGCGCGTCGACCATCCGCTGATGCCCGGTTGGGGCACGTCGATCACCGATGAAGCAAGATTCGAGTAGCAGCGAGTTCTATTCGATGGTGGCGCGGGAGGATCGACGTCGATGCATGACGACCGTTTGTTGACTGAGCAGCGCTTGCGGCGGAGTTTAGGCCGTCTGGCGCCGGCCGTGTACTCGGCGCGGTCCGCTCTGGATGTTGCCGCGTGGTCCGCGCCCGGCGAGCCGGTGCCGGTGGCCGAGGGTTTGCGTGCTCCATACGCTCCGGTACGGGT
>DASXRB010001053.1:0-2203 GCA_036506875.1 Kribbellaceae bacterium
CATCGCTGTAGACGCTCTCGCATCATGACCGAGTTGCGGCAGCGAGGGGACGATGTGGATTTCTCGGTTCTGGGTCACGTAGGGCTCACCGTGCCTGGCGGCCCGGTCGCGCTGGGCGGCCGGCGGCAACGCGTCGTTCTGGCGTGCTTGCTGAATGACCCGAACCGCACTGTGAGCATCGAGGCCCTCGTGGACGCGGTCTGGGCGGACGATCCGCCGGCTACCGCGCGCAATCAGGTCAAGAACGCCATCTGGCAGCTGCGCCGCACCCTCGACAGCGCCGGTGAACCGGGGCGCATCGAGGCCACCCCGACGGGCTATTCGATCCGGGTGGCCAGCGACGAGCTCGACCGTGTCAGATTCGAGCGGCTTGCCGAGCAGGCCGTGGATGCCGACGACGCGACGGCGGCGGTCCTGCTGCGTGAAGCGCTGGCCGCGTGGTCAGAGCCGGTGGCGTTCGCCGACCTGCCGGACGCGCCGGCGCTGCGGATCGCCTCGCAGGGACTGGCCGAGCAGCGGCTGACCGCGATCGAGCGCCTGATGGCAGCTGAGCTCTCACGCGGCCGGCACGCCGAAGTCGTCGAGGAACTTGCCGGGCACGCGGCGGCGAACCCGACGCGTGAACGCCTCGCCGAGCTTCACATGCGTGCCCTCTACCTGTGCGATCGGCAGGCGGACGCCCTCGCGGTGTACGCGAACACGCGACGGCACCTGGTCGACGAGCTCGGGGTCGAACCGGGGCCTGGTTTGCGGCGCATGCACGAGACGGTGCTCGCGGGCGAGCCGGTCGCACAGTCCGCGCCCGCCATCGCCCTACCGAGACCGGCGCAGCTGCCGGCCGCGCACGGCGGGTTCGTCGGACGCGCTGTGGAGCTCAGCCGGATCTGCGGCTGGATCAGCACCACGACGGACCGGCCCCGGATCATCGCGGTCACCGGCGCGCCCGGCATCGGCAAGACTGCGCTCGCGGTGGAGGCGGCACACCGCGCGGCCGGGCACTTCCCGGACGGGCACCTGTACGTGAACCTCCACGGGTACGACGAGCAGCCGCCGCCGCTGCCGATCGAGGTGCTGGCCGCTTTCCTGCCGGCGCTGGGCCTGCCTGCCGAGGCGCTGCCGACGACGGTCGACGCGGCGTCGGCGTTGTACCGCTCGACCCTCGCCGATCGCCGGATGCTCGTCGTACTGGACAACGCCGCCAACGCCGAGAGCGTGCGGCCGCTGCTGCCCGGCACACCCGGCTGCGCGGTGGTCGTGACCAGCCGGGACCGGCTTGCCGGACTGGTGGCGCGCGAAGGCGCCCAGCTGATCGGACTGGAGCCGCTGCCGGGCGCGGAGGCGACCGAGTTGCTGAGACAGGCGGCCGGGCCGGACCGGGTGGACGCCGAGCCGGACGCCGCCGCCGAGCTGGTACGACGGTGCGGCCAACTGCCGCTGGCCCTGCGCATCGTGGCGGCGAACCTGGCGACGAACCCCCTCGTGCGGCTGTCCGAACACGTCCGTGAGCTCGAGGCGGCCGGTCTGCACGGCCTCGCGGCCGGCGAGGACGCCGACACGACCGTGCTGCACGCGTTCGGGACGTCGTACGGCGTGCTGGACGCCGGGACGCAGCGGCTGTTCCGGCGGGTCGGGCTGACTCCGGGGCGCTCCTTCACCGTGCCCGCCGCCGCGGCTGCCGCCGACGTGTCGCCGGCCGAGGCCGAGCGAGCGGTCCGGCGGCTGGCGACCGCGCACCTGGTGGGCGCCTGCGGCATGGGCGGGTACACCTTCCACGACCTGTTGCGGCAGTACGCGCGGCAGCTCGCCGGCTCGGACGACAGCGCTGCCGAGCGCGAGCAGGCCACGGCGCTGCTGTTCGACTGGTACCGGTACGCGATGAACGCCGCCGCGGCCCTTATCGCGCCCCGGTCGCTCCGGCTCCCGGCCCGCGAGCCGCTGCGCCCCTGGCCGCTGCCGTTCACCGACGGAAGTTCGGCGCGGGAGTGGTTCGACCTGGAGGTGCCGAACCTGCTGGCGGTGATCCGGCAGGCCGCGGAGTCGGGTCCGCGATCGGTTGCCTGGGAGATCATGGCGGCCGTTCCGGCGGTGTGCTGGCGGTCGCCGCGGATCGTCGAGATGCTCCAGGTGTGCGGCCTGGCCCGGCAGGCCGCCGTACAGAGCAGTCAGCTCGACGCGGCTGCCGTGATCCGGCGCTCGGAGGGCA
>DASXRB010001054.1:0-2145 GCA_036506875.1 Kribbellaceae bacterium
CACCGAAGCTCAGCAGCGCCAGCGGGTACTCGTGCACACCGTCCGCGCCGACCAGCGCCCGCAACCGCGCGTCCGGGAACACCGTACGCAGCCGCGGGCGCAGCCCGGCGCTCGCGGCCGCGGCCGACAGCTGGGACCGCAGCGTGCCGGCGTCCCAGTACATGTGCCGCCAGCCGCGCTCGGCGTAGCGCCAGCCCGTCCGCCACGGCACACCGGTCACCACCAGGGTGGTCGCGCCGCCGGCCGCGGCCGGCGCCACCCGCACCAGCTGGTGCTGCAGCCCGTCGTACCAGTACACGCCGTCCGGGATCCCGCTAACGCCGCGCGCGCTGGCGTACACCTCGAGCGGAAACCGCGCCCCCGCCGAGCCGGCCGCCCGGAACGGGATCCGCCGCCCGTCGCGTTCCACGATCCGGACCACGCCGGCTCCCAGAAACAGCACCCGGCCCAGCTGGGCGGCGTCCAGCGGCCGCGCCGCCGCGACCTGCCCGGCCAGCGCGACGGTAGCCGGCACACCCGGGTCGGGCAGCTTCCGCGGCAGCGCCAGCACGGGCAGGCCGCGGTACACCTTCATCGGCGGCGGCCGGGTCGCCGGGTCGCTCGGGACTAGGTCTTGGCGTACCCGCGGGTCGTCGACCGGAACATCCCACGGCCGGTCCGGGCCGTACGACGTCAGCCGGTGCAGGAGCCCGGCACCCGACCCCAGATCCACCCGCCCATCCTGCCACCGGCATCGCGCCGACCTCGTCGATCAAGTTCTCATGGGTGTCGCGAGTGGTCCCGCGGTGGCAGCCGTGGCGGGCCGGCCGCCGCCGCGGGCGGATGGTGGTCGGGTCAGGACACGATGATCGAGCCGAGGGTGAGCCAGCCGGTGAGGGCGCGGTCCTGGTCCGCGTTGGCGAATCGTAGCGGTATGCCGCCGGGTAGCGGGTTGGCCGCGCGCAGCACGAGGGTGTACGGGCCTGGACGCAGCCCGCTGGTGTCCACAGTGGAGCTCCAAGTCACCGGTGCGCCCGGCTTGACGGTGGTCAGTTTGCTGCCTCGGCACGTCCGTGCCAGCACGCACCCAGGTGTCGTGGTAGCGCCGACGCGGGCCTGTCCCGGGGGAGGCGACGCTCGGAGGACATTCCCTCTCATCGCGAGGAGTCGCCATGACAGCATTTGCCGAGCCGGACCAGCTCGACCCGTTCGCCCGTACAGCGCGGACTCGGCTCATCGGCCTCGCCGCCGCAATGATCGTGGCTCCCTGGCTTCAGGTCGCCGCTGAAACCGCCCACTCAGTCATGACCTTGCACGGTGACGACCTCGAGCCCAGCGGGGACCTCGCCCTGGCGAGCGAGCACCTGACCCTGGACCGCGGGGCGAGCCTGGCCGCGTTGCTGGGCGCGCTGCTGCTCGTGCCCGCGGTGCTCGGGGTCATGCGCCTGGTCCGCACCGGTGCGGCCCGGCTGGGTCTGGTCGGCGGTGTGCTCACCGCGGCGGCGTACATCTGCTACTTCGCCATGGTCTTCCAGGGCTTTACGACCGACGCGATGGTGAGGGTTGGCGGTTCGACGAGCCAGCACGAGAAGGTGCTTCAGGCGGTGCTCCACGAACCGCTCACGCTCTGGGTCTACCTGCTGTTCGTCCTGGGCAACGTCGTGGGGACGTTCCTCCTCGGCCTCGCGCTGGTCCGGGCTCGCACGGCTGGGCGGATCGCCGGCTACGGGCTTATGGCCTGGCCGGTCCTGCACCTGGTCGGCTTCCCGTTCGCCGAGACGGTCGGGGCAACCGCGCAGGCCGTTGGCTTCGCCCTCGCGGCTCGTGCGCTCCTTCGTCAGTCGGCGAGGACCGATGCCTCGCCGCGAGCCTACGAGCTGTTGCGCAGGTAGGTCAGCACTGCCAGCACGCGTCGGTGGTCGTCCTGGGAGTCGTAGAGCCCGAGCTTGACGAAGATGTGCCTGACGTGGGTCTCCACGGTGCGCTCGGTGGTGAACAGCCGCCGAGCCACCGCGGCGTTCGACAGTCCCTCGGCGACAAGTGCGAGCACCCCTCGCTCGCTTTCGGTCTGCTGGGCGAACGCAGGCTCGCGTCGCGGCGCGAGCAGCGACGCGACCACCTCCGGATCCAGCGCCGACCCACCGCCCGCCACGCGGCGCAACGCGT
>DASXRB010001055.1:0-5082 GCA_036506875.1 Kribbellaceae bacterium
CGCTTGACCGACGGGTTGGTGAAGATCCGGGCGGTCTCGTCGTACTCGATCAGCCGGCCCGGGTCGCCGGTCTTGTCGATGGAGAAGAAGGCCGTACGGTCGGAGACCCGGGCGGCCTGCTGCATGTTGTGCGTGACGATGACGACGGTGAACCGGTCCTTGAGCTCGTCGATCAGGTCCTCGATCGCCAGCGTGGAGATCGGGTCCAGCGCCGAGCACGGCTCGTCCATCAGGATCACCTGGGGCTCGACCGCGATCGCGCGGGCGATGCACAGCCGCTGCTGCTGGCCGCCGGACAGGCCGGCGCCGGGCTTGTCGAGGCGGTCCTTGACCTCGGTCCACAGGTTGGCGCCCTTCAGCGACTTCTCGACGGCATCCTTGAGGCGCTTCTTGTCCTTGAGGCCGTTCAACCGCAGCCCGGACGCGACGTTGTCGAAGATCGACATCGTCGGGAACGGGTTCGGCCGCTGGAAGACCATGCCGACGACCCGTCGTACCGCGACCGGGTCGATGCCGGGGCCGTACAGGTCCTGCTCGTCGAGCAGCACCTTGCCCTCCACCCGGGCACCTGGGATCACCTCGTGCATCCGGTTGAGAGTGCGCAGGTACGTCGACTTGCCGCAGCCGGACGGCCCGATGAACGCGGTGACCGAGCGCGGCTCGATCGTCATCGAGACGTCCTCGACGGCCTTGAAGTCGCCGTAGTACACGTTGAGGCCGCTGACCTCGATGCGCTTAGCCATGGCGGATCGGTCCCCTTACTTGGACTTGATGGTGCTGAACCGCGCGATCAGCCGGGCCAGCAGGTTGAGGAACAGGACGACGAGGATCAGCGTCAGTGCGGCGGACCACACGCGGTCGGCGGCGTTGTCCAGGGCCAGGTTGTCACGGTCCTGGTTGATCATCGTCGGGAGCGCCCCCATGAACCCGTTGAACGGGTTGGTGTTGATCGCCTTCGAGTAGCCGACCAGGATCAGCAGCGGCGCCGTCTCGCCGATGACGCGGGCGAGGCCGAGCATCACACCGGTGACGATCCCGCCGAAGGCGGTCGGGATGACGATCTTGATGATGGTCTTCCACTTCGGCACCCCGAGCGCGTACGACGCCTCGCGCAGCTCGTCCGGCACCAGCTTGAGCATCTCCTCGGTGGAGCGCAGCACCACCGGCATCATCAGCAGGACGAGTGCCAGCGAGACCGCGAAGCCGACCCGGTTCTGATGCAGGATCGTCACCCAGACCGCGTAGATGAACAGCGCGGCGACGATCGACGGCACACCGGTCAGGATGTCGACCATGAAGCTGACCGCCCGCGCGGACTTGGTGCCACGTCCGTACTCGATCAGGTAGACGGCGCCCAGCACACCGAGCGGTACGGCGATGATCGCGCAGATGAGCGCCATGATCAGGCTGCCCATGATGGCGTGGTACGCACCGCCGCCGGCCCGGCGCGCGGTGATGCCGCGCTGCGACTCGGTCCACCAGGACGGATCGAGCAGCAAGTGGTAGCCCTTGCTGATCACGGTCCACAGGATCCAGATCAGCGGGATGAGCGCGATCAGGAAGCACAGCCCGATCAGCGCCGTGGCGAGCGTGTTCTTCAGCGCCCGGGCGCCGGACCGCCCGGTCAGGTCGAGCGCCTGCCCGTCGTACACGGGCCTGTTGGCGGGGACGGCGGTCACGCGGCGGCTCCCTCGGACGTGGCCGCGCGGCGCGCGGTCGGGCGCTTCGTGCGGCCGCCCGGGCCGCTGCGCGCGACGATGATCCGGGCGGTGGAGTTGACGATGAAAGTCACCACGAACAGGACCAGGCCTGCCGCGATGAAGGCGCCGGTTTTCGACGGCGAGTCGAACTCGGCGGCGCTGGAGGCGATCTTCGAGGCGAACGTCTCGCCACCGGCGAAGATCGACGAGTTCCACACGTCGTTCTCGTTCGGGGTGGACAGGATGATCATCACGGCGACGGTCTCGCCGAGCGCGCGGCCGAGGCCGAGCATCGCGGCGCTGACCACGCCGGAGCGTCCGTACGGCAGCACGGCCATCCGGATCATCTCCCACTTCGTGGAGCCGAGCGCCAGCGCGCCCTCGCGGTGCGCGACCGGTGTCTGCGAGAACACCTCGCGGCTGATCGCGGTGATCACCGGCAGGATCATGATCGCGAGCACGATGCCGGCCGCGAACAGGGTGCCCTTGTCCTCGGTCCCGGGTGTCTTGAACAGCGGGATCCAGCCGAGCACGTCGCCGAGGAGGTGCGACACCGGCAGCAGTACCGGCGCGAAGAAGATGATGCCCCACAGGCCGTAGATGATCGACGGCACGGCGGCCAGCAGGTCGACGGTGTGCGCCACCGGGGACGCCAGCCGCTTCGGGGCGTAGTACGTGATGAACAGCGCGACGCCGACCGCGATCGGCACCGCGATGAGCATCGCGATCACCGAGCTGACCAGGGTGGTGTAGAACAGCGCCGCGATGCCGAACCTCGGCGGCTCGGCGCCCGGCTCCCAGACCCGCGAGAACAGGAAGCTGCTCTTGTCGTTGGCCAGCGCCGGGACCGCCAGCGCCAGCAGGAAGACCCCGACGAACGCGACGATGCCGACGACCGCCACGCCGGAACCCTTCGCCAGGCCGGAGAACAGGCGGTCGCCGAGGTGGCCGACCGGGCCGAGGTCCAGCTTCTTGCCGGGCGCCGGAGGTGTCGCGGACGGTGCCGCCGTACCGTCAGTGCTCATCAGGGTGCCGCTCCAAGTGCGGTCGGGAAGATTCGGGGGACAACGCGGATGCCGCCATCGTGACGGATGCCCTGGCCGCCCGGTAGAGCGGGTAGCCAGGGCATCGCTGTCACGTCGGGTGGTGCGTCAGCTGATCGACTGGACCGCCGTGTCGACCTTGGCGCGCAGTTCCTCAGGGAGCGGCGCGTAGCTCAGGCCGGTCAGGATCGACTGGCCGTCGGCGCTGACGAAGTAGCCGAGGAAGCTCTTGACCAGAGCGACCTTGTCAGCCGGCAGACCCTTGCTGCAGGTGATCTCGTAAGTGACCAGGATGATCGGGTACGCGCCCGGGGCCTTGGTCGTGTAGTCGATCTTCAGGCGCAGGTCGTTGCCAGTGCCCTCGATCTTCGCCGCGCCCACGGCCTTCGACGCCGACTCCGGGCTCAGCTCGACCGCGCCGGCGCCGGTGTCGATCTGCGCCACGCCCAGCTTGGCGTCCACCGCGTACGACCACTCGCTGTAGGTGATCGAGTTCTTGGTGGTCTTGACGGCCTCGGTCACGCCGGAGGACTTCTCCTTGCCGGCGCCGGCGCCGGTCCACTTCTTGGCCGGCTCGCCCTTCCACGCGCCACCGCCGGCGGCGGCCAGGTACTTGGTGAAGTTCTCCGTCGTACCCGACTCGTCGGAGCGGAAGAAGACCGCGATCGGGGCGGCCGGGAGTTTGGCGCCCGGGTTCAGCTTGGCGATCGCGGCGTCGTTCCAGGTCTTGATGGTGCCCTGGAAGACCTTCGCCGCGGTCGGGCCGTCGAGGATCAGCTTGTCCACGCCCGGCACGTTGTACTCGATCGCGATCGGGCCGATGACCATCGGCAGGTTCAGCGCGTCGTTCCCCTGGCAGCGCTTCTTCGCCTCGTCGACCTCGATCTTGCCGTCCTTCGGCTTGGTCTTCAGAGCCGAGTCCGAACCGCCGAAGTCGACCTGGCCGGCGTTGAACTGCTTGATACCCGCGCCGGAGCCGGTCGGGTTGTAGTTCACCGTGACGTCGGCGCACTTGTCGGCGTTGTACTTCGTGATGACTTCCTCGATGGCGTTCTTCTGCGCCGAGGAGCCTTCCGCGTTGAGCGTGCCGGTCGGGCAGTCACCGCCGGAGGAGGCGGACGTGGACGCCGAGTCGGAGGCGCCGGGCGTCGACGAGGACGTCTCCGGGTCGCTACCGCAGGCGCTGAGTGCGAGCAGGCCCGCCACCGAGACGATGGCTGCGGCGCTGCGGCGAACAGAGCGAAGGCTGTTGACGGACACGAGCGTGATCTGCCCTTCTAGGCGATAAGACATCGAACGCTAGGACGGTAGGTAGGCGAGGTGACCTAGCGGGCGGTCCCGGGTGAACGAAGGGTTAACGCTCGCGGTATCAATTCCGACGTACGGCGTGCCGAAAGGCGGCCATCAGGTGAACAGCGTTAGTGTATGTGACTCTCCGTGACTGTCGGCCGGGGTGGGGTCGGCGTCAGGACACGGTCAGCCGGAACGTCGGGGTGACGGTCGCGGTGATCGGCTTGCCGTCGTACGTGATCGAGGGCAGGTAGTAGCGGTAGGCGGTGGTGCCGCGGCGCAGCGCGGTGAACGTGTACGAGCCGCGGCCGTCGACGAGATACACCCACTTCGCCGCGACCCACGCCGTACCGTCCCAGCGCTGCAGGGTGGCGCGCACGTCGGCCGCCGGGTAGACGCCGACGAGGGCCGTCGCGTGCTGTCCGTAGCCGACGGTGTCGTCGTAGAACCGCGCCCGCCACACGGAGTAGCGGGTCGGCGTCGCGAGCGGCGCGCTCGTCGTGCCGAAGCCGACGCCGAACCGGGCCAGGTCGGTCGGCCCGTTCGGCACGAGCACCCGGTACTGCTGCCCGTAGGCGTACGGCCGGAACAGGAACCGGCCGTACTCGTCGGTGACCGCGTACTTGACGGTCGTCCACGGCTGCGAGGCGTCCGCACGCTGCTGCAGGTAGACCTGGATGCCCGGGGCGGGGTCGACGCTGACGTCGCACGAGCCGGGGTGCGCGGTGAACGACCGGCACCACTGGAACCGGACCGTTCCCCAGACGCTCAGCGGGTTGCCGTACGTCGCGATGGGCGAGATTCCGGTCGACACGGAATAGTTGCCGACGTCCACCGAGTCCAGGTCGTGGTTGCCCCACTCGTTCTCGGCCATCACGAACGCGCTGTACGGCCGCTGCACGTACGGGATCTCGCCGCCGGAGGTGTTCGTGGTCTGCACCGCGGGCACGTCTACGGCGTCCCGGGACGTCTTGACGAAGATCTGCGTCGGACCGGGCACGTCGAGCGGATCACCGGGGTTCGGGTCCGTCACGGCCGTGCCCAGGTGC
>DASXRB010001056.1:0-17011 GCA_036506875.1 Kribbellaceae bacterium
ACAACTCGCGCTTCGCCGAGACCAATACGTCGAAGTCGCTGCTCACAGCGCTGCGGGCGATGGCAGGCAGGGGAGGGGTGCTGTGGCTCAACGGCGACGTGGTGTTCGATCCCGAGCTGTTGGCGCGGATCGAGCCGGTGATCGAGGCGGACAAGAGTTTCGTGTGCGTCAACAGGGCGTCCGTCGGCGATGAAGAGGTTAAATATACAATTGATGACGATGGCTTCGTTCTGCAACTGTCGAAGACGGTCGACGGAGGTCTGGGCGAGGCCGTCGGCATCAACTACATCGCGTCGTCCGACCGGGCGGCGCTGGCCGAGCACCTCGAACGGTGCGCGGACTCCGACTACTTCGAGCGCGGCATCGAGTACGCGATCGAACAGTCCGGGATCCGTGTCCGGGCGGTGGACATCTCCGACTACTTCGTGGTCGAGGTGGACTTCGCCGCCGACCTCGAGCGTGCCAACACGGAGGTGAGCAAGACCGTCACCACCGCCGCGTAGGTCGTTCACGTCCGGCGCTGGGGGGGTGCCGGCATGTTATGACCGCGAACGGTGTGTTCGGAGAAAGACCGGTCCTCATGGGGCATCGAGGATGCGGTCGGGGCACGGTGGAGGGCTACCTGGAGAACACCCTGGAGTCGTTCCTGGCGGCCGTCGGCTTCGGTGCCGACTGGGTGGAGGTCGACGTCCGGCGCACCAGTGACGACCACCTCGTGGTCGCCCACCATCCCGCTGACGACGCCGGGATCTTCTACGCGGACATCACCGGCGACGAGGCTTACCTGCGCGGCGCACTACCGCTGGCGGAGCTGCTCGACGCGCTGCCGCCCGGCGTGGGCGTGGACTTCGACGTGAAGTCCTCCATGGAGGACGCCACCCGTGCTCGGGCGCTGACCACGACGGGGCAGCTGGCCGGCGTCGTACGGCGGGAGTCGCGGCGGCGTCCCGTCTTGATCAGCTCCTTCGACGCGGGCGCGCTGGACATCGCCCGCGAGCTGGCGCCCGGGGTGGCACGCGGGCTGCTCACCTGGATGCACTTCCCGATCGGGCAGGCCGTTGCCGCGGCCGGCCACCTGGACGTGCAGGTGCTCGCCACACACTGGGGTTCTCTACGCCCCAACGACATCGAGCCGGAAATGCTGCAGCGGCCGCTGGACTACGTGGTCGACGTGGTGCACGCGACCGGGCGCGAGGTGCTCGCGTGGTGCCCCGCCCTGACGGTCGCGCGCGAACTGCTGGACGCAGGCGTGGACGCGCTGTGCGTCAACAACATCCCGAAGGTCGCCGCAGCCGTCGCCCCCGCCGCACTCAACCACCCGCCTGGAGCTCGACGGCTGACAGTGGCCGAGAAGTGAAGCCGCATGGGCGCGGCAGGTCGAATGGCACGTCATCCTTGTCGCGGCCGGAGATGTTGCCGTGATCGACGAGCGTCCGAGCGAGGAGTACGCCGCCGGACACATCCCCGGTGCTTCAGCGCCGGTGTCCGAGCACCGCGTGATGCCCAGGAGCGCCGCACTGCGGTGGTCTCCACCCCGGTGCGGCGCTACCCAGGTTGTCAGCGCAGCGTGGTTCGTCCTTCCCGGACCGCGGTGACCACGCGACCGACCTCGGTGAGAACCAGCTCGGGCTGGTCGCGCGGGATGTCGTGACCGCTGTCGGTGGCGAGTACGTGCCGGGACCCGGGCACGGTGGCGGCGAGCTCAGCCTGCAGCTGCCGCCAGAGCCGCTCCTGCGCGTCCGGTTCCGAGCCCGGCGGGAAATGAAGGTTCCCACGAGTGAGCACCGAGACCGGCATGGCACGCAGTGGTGCGGCACGTAGCGAGGCCAGCGTCTGGTCCTCGGCCAGGCAGATGTCCAGCTGCTCGGCGTCGACCTGGACCGGGGCCAGCCCGCACGCCGCCTGGGTCAGCTCGTCCCAGTACTCGCGCGGCGCGAACTGCTTCGCCACCTCGATGCTGCGCCGGTGGTACTGCGGGTGCACCCCGTCGATCAGGACCAGACCGGCGACATCCTCCGGGTGCGTGCTCGCGTACAGCAGGCTGAAGAGCCCGCCGTTGGAGTGGCCGGCCAGCACGTACGGGCCCGGCACGCGCGCCGCGGTCAGCACCGCGCGCAGGTCGGCGACCCGGTCCTCGGCGTCGCGCGGGGCGGTCGCGGGATCGCTCCGTCCCCACGGACCGGCCAGCCGAGCCGGGTCGTAGCTGCAGACCCGGGTGACGGAACTGAGCCGCTGCTGCAGTGCGTGCCAGTCGGTGACCAGCCCGTTCTCGAACACGACGGTCGGGCTGCCGTGCCCGGTGCAGCGCAGGAACATCCGCCGCCCGCCGATGTCGAACCACCCCGAGTAGGGACCGCGCGGCACGATGGTCGGCGGAGCCTCGTCGATCTCCAGGATGTCGATCAGCGAGCCCGCGATGCTCACCGCGACGCCGGCGCGCTCACCGGACCGATCCCGCACGATCGCCACCGCCTGGTCGCGCCGCGGCGGGTAGGCGAAGCCGACGAACGCCAGCGGGCCCCGGTCGGCGACGTCGGCTCGCAGCTGCTCGAGAGTCTGCTCTGCCGGCGACACCTGCTGGAGGCCGGGGGAGAGGTGTGCCTTCACCTCGGCGACGGTCAGCGTGGCGGCGTTACCGGCGAGCTGGTCGAGCACCCAGCGCAGTTGCCGTCCGACCGGACTGTCGGGCAGCTGGTGCCGGGGGTGGCAGTCCTTCAGCTCGTACGCGTCGTAGCGCGGGCAGTAACCCGCTCGACCGCCGGCACGCGCATCGGTGGCCGCCGACGCGGTGAGCGGGGACAGCAGCGCAGCCGCCAGACCGACCACGATCCCCAACCGGGCGTACCCGCGGCGCCGGAACTCAGGCCACATCTCGCCGCTCCGTGATCAGCACCGCGGAGGCGGCGACGATTGCGACGTACGCCGCGAGCAGCAGGCCGCCTGTCGCGGCTGCGACGGCTCCGTCCGCGACGGGCATGCCGGCCTGGACCAGCGCCCTGGACGCGGCGCCCGGCAGGTACTTGGCCATCCCGGGCTCGCGGAGAGCGCGGGGCACCAGCCCTTCGATGACGAACCACCAGGCCAGTGCGGCGGTGATGGCCAGTGCCTCGTTCCGCACCAATGCGCCCAGGCCGGCTCCGGCGAGCGCGAACAGGCTGGCCACAGCCGTGAACCCGACCGCGGTGACGGCGGCGTCGCCGGTCAGCAGGTCGACCGGCAGGTCCTTGGCCAGGACCACCGTCGCGGTCGCGCCGTACGAGGCGGCGAGCGCGACGGCGGCGAAGGCGCAGCCGATGACCGTAACCGCGGCGTACTTGCCGGCCATGAACCGGCAGCGGCGAGGCGTGACGAGCAATGAGCTCGTGATCGTGTCGTGCCTGTACTCACCGGCCGACGAGAGGACGCCGAGCACGAAGACGATTCCGGCGACCAGGAGACCGGGCACTGCGATCAGCCCACGCAGGTCGTCCCGGCCGAGCGGTGCGGAGCCATGGCTGCCGGCCACGATCGAGATCGCTGCGGTCAGGCCCGCGGCGAGCAGCGTCGTGAGGGTCAGCATCACCCAGGTCAGGCGGAGGCCGAGGTGCTTGGTCAGCTCGGCCCGGAGCAGTGCGGTCATGACGAGCTGCTTTCTCTGGTGAGCTCGAGGAAACGGCTCTCGAGACTGGTGGTCGCGTTGGTCAGTTCTGCCAGCGGCGCGTGCTCGACGAGCCGGCCGCGGTTGATGATGAGTACGTCGTCGACGGTGTTGGTCAGCTCGGCCAGCAGGTGGCTGGAGACGAGCACCGTGCCGCCGTCGGCGGCGTACCTGCGGATGAAGCCGCGCAGCCAGTGCACGCCGTGCGGGTCCAGCCCGTTGGTCGGCTCGTCGAGCACGAGTACCTCGGGCTCGCCGAGGAGAGCGGCCGCGAGCGCGAGCCGCTGCCGCATGCCGAGCGAGTAGCCGCCGACGCGTCGCGCGGCGGCGCGTCCCAGCTCGACCGTGTCGAGTACGGCGGTCACCCTGGTCATCGGCAGGCCGGCGGCGGCCGCGAGGACCCGCAGGGCGTTCCGGCCCGAGTGCGCGGGGTGGAACGCGCTCGTGTCGAGAACCGCCCCGACGCGACGGGCCGGCGCGGTCAGATCGCGGTAGGCGGCCCCGTCGATCATGGCGGTGCCGGAGGTGGGACGGGCCAGCCCGAGCAGCATGCGCAGGGTGGTCGTCTTGCCAGCGCCGTTGGGTCCGAGGAAGCCGGTGACCCTGCCACCTCGGACGTCGGCGCTGAGATCGTCGACGGCGATCACGTCGCCGTACTTCTTGGTCAGGCCCCTGAGGGCGATCTCAGTCATGTCCTCGAAGGTAGGAACGGCGACAGCGCACGTCGTCCGCCCTGGATCCGAACCTGCCCGTACGCCGCCGGGTCCACGGCTACATCTGCGGATGTACGGCGTCAGGCGTCGCGAGGTACGACGAGTCCGCTCTCGTAGGCGAGCATCACCAGCTGAGCGCGGTCACGTGCGGCGAGCTTCGCGAGGATGCGGCTCACGTGCGTCTTCACCGTCGCCGGACTGACGACCAGCTCGTCCGCGATCTCGGCGTTGGACAGACCCCGTGCGATCAGGCCGAGCACGTCGCGTTCGCGATCGGTCAGCTGCGCCAGCTCCTGCGGGCGTGCCCGAGGCGTCTCGGGACGGCGTACGAACTCGGCGATCAGCCGCCGGGTCACGGCAGGAGCCAGCAGCGCCTCGCCCGCCGCGACCAGGCGGATCGCGGCGAACAGGTCCTCCGGCAGGCTGTCCTTGAGCAGGAAGCCGCTGGCCCCGGCACGCAGCGCGGCGTACACGTACTCGTCGAGGTCGAACGTCGTCAGCATCAGCACGCGGACGCCGCTGCACCGCTCGTCCGCGGTGATCTGCCGGGTGGCTTCGATGCCGTCCATCACCGGCATCCTGACGTCCATCAGGAGTACGTCGGGCTGCCAGGCACGGGCGATCTCGATCGCCTCGGCGCCCGTCGTCGCCTCCGCCACCAGGTCGATGTCGCCGACCAGCGCGAGCTGCGCGCGGAAGCCGTCCCGGACGAGTGCCTGGTCGTCGGCCAAGGCGGTGCGGATCGTCAAGGCTCGTCCTCCGCTCGGATCGGCAGCCAGGCCTCGACGCGGAACCCTCGCACTCGCTGTGGTCCGGCGGCGAACCGTCCGCCCATCGATGCCACCCGTTCGCGCATGCCGACGATGCCGAGGCCCGGCCGGCCGTTGGATGCGCCGTCGTGCCCGGCTCCGTCGTCGACCACCTGCAAGACGAGTTGCTCGTCGTCGTACCGCACCAGGACCGCGGCCGTGGCCGGGTGCCCGGCATGCTTGACGACGTTGGTGAGCGCCTCCTGGACCACGCGGTACGCGACCAGGTCGAGGCTCCTCGACAGCGGCCGGCGGGTGCCCTCGATCGTCACCTGCACAGAGGCGCCGGCCTGACGCATCGTCGCGACGAGATCGTCGAGGTTGTCCAGACCGGGCGGCGGATCCAGCCGGGCGGTGGTGTCGCCACCATGCCGCAGCACGCCGAGCAGTTGCCGCATCTCGCGGCTGGCGTCGCGACTGATCGTCTCGATCGTCGTCAGCGCGCGCAGCGCTACGTCCGGGTGCTGCGGCAGTGCGAGCCTGCCGGTGCTGGACTGGATGGAGATCGTGGTGAGGCTGTGGGCCACGAGGTCGTGGAGCTCGCGCGCGATGCGCAGCCGTTCCTCGGCGGCGGCCTGCCGGGACAGCGCCTTACGCTCGCGCTCGAGGAACTCCGCGCGGTCCCGCAGCGCGGCGCTCCGGAGCTGGCGGTCCGCGACGACGAAACCGACGACTGCGATGACCAGGGTGACGACGACGATCGGGGCCGCGTCCTGCAACCGAAAGCCGTCGCGGCCGACCTGAACGAGCTGGAGCACCGTGACCACCGCCGTCGCGGCCGCCGCGCCGAGCTCAGCTGTGCGACGGGTCGCGTGGACGATCGCCGCGTAGAGCGCGACCCACAACCCGAAAGGGGCCGACGGGCCGAACACGACCTGTGCGACGACCCACGCGGCGCACACGCCCGCCAGCACCGCGGCGGGACGCCGTCGTCGCCAGAACAACGGCACGCTCTGGACGAGCACGACGCCGAGCCAGACCGCGCCCAGCAGGATCGACGTGCGCTGCTCCGGCTCGCCAGGACCGGTCCGCGGGTTGAGGAGGTGGAGCAGCGCCACAGCTGTGACCAGCAGCCAGCCGCCGAGCGGTCGGAGCCGATCCGACAGGTCCCGGTCGCCGGAGCGGGCAACAGCGGCGGTGTCCTGCATGACTTCATCGTGCATCCTGCGAGCCGTTTGCGGGACGGCTGGCAGTCCTTCCGCTCCTCCGCGCCGACAGGACGTGGAGGTGACGCGACGCTGTCGGGCCGACGCCTACGGGCGACGGTGCGTTCGATGACAGCTCACTCGAGGTAGGTGCGCAGTCGGTCCATGGTCTCTCGATCGATCACACCGTCGTCGACAGCCCGCGCGAGATGCTCCATCGCGCGCCGCATGAACCTCGCGCGCTCCTCTCGTTCAGCCTTGAGGTTGGTCATGACGAGATCCAACGTTCTGATCTGCCGGTCCACGATCTCGCGCGCCACGGTGTCGGCCGCGGAGGCGAACACCCTTCCGCTGAGCAACTCGCGCCTTCTGATCGCCTCGTCGAGGCATTGTCCGACGTCGGCGATGAGGACGTCGAGGTCGGTCGCAGACAGATCGCCCGGCCGACTCCGCAGCCGGTCCCGCTCCCGTTGAAGCGCATCCAAGCGATCCGACGCCGGTTTGCTCCTTGCTTCGAACTCGTCTTGAGAGATCGTCCCGGCAACCCACCGATCGAACCACAGGCCTACTTCGTCCTCCGCCTCACGAATACCCGACCGGATGCGCTCGACGTCTTCGCGGACACCCACAAGACCCACCACCTTCAGGACCGGGCCCATCAACCGTAGAGCCCGCGGTACGGCGGAGTGCCGGCGGCGCCGTTCCCGATCGCTCCGCAGCCCTCAACGGGAAGTCTGACCAAGATCCGTGGGCCCCGCGAACGATGTGGCGAGTGGTGACCGACGCGGTTCTTCGACCGGAGCGACGGGTCAGGAATGAATGACAGCGAGGGCGCGCCGCGGTCCGGGCAGGTCCTGGTCGTGTGAGGATGCCCGTGATGGGAACGTTCGAGACGTCGGTACGCAAGGCACTGTCGGAGCAGACGGACCTGATCGGTCACGATGAGCACTGCTCGGTCGATGGCGGCCGGCTGGCGGCCATCGGCCGCGATCTCGGCCACCAGGTGCGCATCATCCGGACCGGCGTCGACAAGGCGATCTACACCGTCAGTCAGCTCCGCGACGAACAGCTCGTTCGGATGGGCAAGGCGGCGCGGGAGCGGATCGGCTCGGGCGACGAGTTCACCGCCACGGTCGATTCCCGGGTCGTGGCCGACGGCCTGACCGATCGGGAGGCCGAGGACCGCGAGGAGTTCGTCGAGCGGCTTCGCGACGATGGTGTCCAATCGGCACTGCTCGTCCTAGCTCCGCACGGCGGCGATATCGAGAGGCACACCGACGAGCAGGCCGACCGTGTCGCGGCCCGGCTGGACGGCGTCACCGTGTGGCTGTGCAAGGGATTCGCGAAGGAGCCGCGTTCCGCCGCCCGGTTCCACATCACGTCCGGGGAGATCCGCGAGGAGAGCTTTCCGGCCCTCGGCACCGTGGCATCGCGCGGTTTCCGGTACGCCGTGGCGTTTCACGGGTTCGCCCGGCCCGCGCCGACCATCCTGGTCGGCGGTGCCGGCCCCGGCTGGCTGAAGCACTGGGTTGCCGCCGCGGTCCGGCGGGCGGTCGCCGGATCGGCGATCACCGTCCGGGTCGGACGGAAGGGTGAGCCGTTCAACGGGGACGACCCGGACAACATCGTCAACCGGCTGACCAGGAGCGGCAAGGCCGGCGTACAACTCGAGCAGACCCTTGACGCCAGATCCGAACACGGCCTGGCCATCGCCGACGCCGTGGCCGGCGTCTACCGGTCGGTCCATCGTCATCGGTACCTGCTGATCTGGTGGTGGTCGCTGCGCCGACTCGTCGGCCGCTAGCCGCGGCCCACGAAGGACGTGCCTCGACGCAGGGCGCCGCAGGCTAGCCGGCCGGACCACTGCCTGGCCGGCGAAGGTGGACGTGAACCGGAAGGTGAGCACCAGCGGTCAGGCGCACTAGGGTGGCTGGGTGGCCGATGAGCCGAGTTGGCGTGGGAAACGGCGGGAGGCGTCCGCCGTCCATGCCGCTGCCCTTGAACGCCGTAAGGCCGCGGAGACCGCGCAGGCCCGCTCGCAGGTGGCTGAATTCGTCCGGAAGATGAAGGCACGAGGCATTGAGCCTCGGCCGCTGCGGGCACCCGTCGCGGGATCGGGTGCGAGCTATCGGACCGGCATCACCGGCTGGTATCTCCGCCGGAACCGGTCGCTCGGTGCGGACACCGACGGCAACTTCTACATCCTTGGCGCCCCCCGCCAGCCTGAGGGCCCGGCTGTTGGGTGTGCGGATCTTGCCGTCCGACCCGCCGCTCACGGTCGGCCTCGGTGCGGGACGGCGAATCCATGCCCCTCGAGCAGCTACTCCGCCTCCGTCTCGAGGAGGGCGACGACGGGACCTGACGAGAGCAGAAGTAGTCCAGACCGTCGACGCAAGGCACCAGTGCGGCATGGTGTCCGAGGGGGGATTGGCGCGCAAACCACACGCATCGCGCTCCGGCCCACGTCGCCTGCTGGCGGATCCGAGGTTGAATAAGAGAGTGCAATTCCTTACTGGCTCGGCTCCTGCTCATGAGCTCACCTACGACGACGTGTTCATCGTCCCCCGCCGGTCGGCGGTGGCGTCTCGGCTGGATGTCGATCTCACCACGTCCGATGGCAGCGGCACGACCATCCCGATCGCCGTGGCGAACATGACGGCGGTCGCCGGCCGCCGGATGGCCGAGACGGTCGCCCGCCGGGGCGGCCTCGTGGTGATCCCGCAGGACATCCCCACTGATGTGGTCGCGAACGTAGTGGCGTGGGTGAAACAGCGTCACTTGATCTACGACACGCCAATCACGCTGACGCCGACGTCGACCGTGGGGGAGGCTATCAACCTGCTGCCGAAACGAGCGCATGGTGCGGTGATCGTGATCGACGACCTCCGCCCGGTCGGAGTAGTGACCGAGGTGGACTGCACTGGGGTCGATCGGTTCACCCAGTTGGGTGCGGTCATGTCCCGTGAGCTGCTCACGCTCCCGGATGGGATCGACGCGCGCGAGGCGTTCGAGCGGCTGCACGGCGGACGGCACCGGGTCGCACCGGTGGTCGACGACGCGGGCCGTCTGGTTGGCCTGCTCACGCGCAACAGTGCGCTGCGCGCGACCTTCTACCAACCGGCTGTCGACGCGAGAGGGCGCCTACGGGTGGCGGCCGCGATCGGCGTGACCGGTGATGTCGCGAGCAAGGCGAAGTCACTGCTCGAGGCCGAGATCGACGCGCTTGTCGTCGACACCGCACACGGCCACCAAGACAAGATGATCTCCGCGCTCCACGCGGTGCGGGGCGTCGGCCCGCGGGTGCCGGTCGTGGCCGGCAACGTCGTGACCGCACAAGGCGTACATGATCTGGTAGACGCGGGAGCCGACATCGTCAAGGTGGGCGTCGGGCCGGGCGCGATGTGTACCACTCGGATGATGACCGGCGTCGGCCGGCCCCAGTTCTCCGCTGTTCTGGAGTGCGCGACCGAGGCACGCCGGCTCGGCAAGCACGTATGGGCCGACGGCGGCGTACGAAACCCGCGCGATGTCGCGCTCGCCCTCGCCGCCGGCGCCTCCACCGTCATGATCGGATCCTGGTTCGCCGGCACGTACGAGTCACCCGGCGACACGCATCGCGACAGCGAGGGTCGGCTGTACAAGGAGAGCTTCGGCATGGCCTCCTCGCGAGCGGTCCAGCAGCGCACCGCCGGGGATGCGCCGTTCGACCGGGCTCGCAAGGCACTGTTCGAGGAGGGCATCTCCGCCTCGCGCATGTTCCTCGACCCCGATCGGCCAGGCGTCGAGGACCTGATCGACTCGATAGTCGCTGGTGTTCGCAGCGCCTGCGCGTACGCGGGCGCCAGCAACCTCGACGAGTTCTACGCGCGCGCCGTGGTCGGCGTGCAAAGCGCCAGCGGGTACGCCGAAGGCAAGCCACTCGACTCCGACCGGTAAGCCACGACGGTCGTGGTGCCGCAGTGAGCGCTGCAGCAATTTCTGCAAGACACGGATTGCGCCGCGCTTGCTGACGGATCTAGATATCGCGGATCGGGCTGGTGGTTGACCATCATGCCGGGCGTGCAGCCCTGACCACGCAACCAGACCTTGGCTCTGTGCCTCGGAAGGCTCATGCCCCTGGGGACCTGAACCCCATGGTGTCCGAGGGGGGACTTGAACCCCCACGCCCTTAAACGGGCACTAGCACCTCAAGCTAGCGCGTCTGCCTATTCCGCCACCCGGACGAGTGGTGCGCCGCCGAGAGCGTAGGCTCTCCGACTGCGACCGGAGAACTCTAGCAAACAGCACCGGTGAAACTCACATCGAGTCCCGCCACCGGCTTGCGGATCGCGCCACGCCGGACCAAGGTGTGGCGGTGGCCGTAACTTCCCGGCTCCGGACGGCATCATGGTCCGGGGGGCCGGGCCGGCCGCGGGCGCAGCACGGGACACCACAGACATACGGGCACATATCCAGTAGGAGGTAGTTGCAGTGGCAGCGGGCATCAAGGTCGATGTGGACGCGTTCTGGCGGGACGGGTACCAGGTCATCCCCGGCGTGTACACGCCGGACGAGATCAAGAAGTTCCGTGAGGGTGCGCTCGCGTCGCGCTCGCACGGGGGCGACCTCCTGTCGAACCCCCACATGAAGCACGCGCTGACCGACGGCAAGATGGCCGAGGTCGCCAAGCAGATCCTGGGCAGCGACGAGGTGTGGTACGCCGGCGACAGCTCGTTCACGATCAACTCGAACCAGCACGGCTACCACAAGGACAACGCGGACCGGACCGACCCGAACGCGCCGGACTGGCAGGGCCGGTACACGATCCTGCGGTTCGGGATCTACCTGCAGGACCACACCAAGCACACCGGTGGCCTGAACCTGCGGCACGCGTCGCACAACACGGTCTCGCTGACCGAGGGCAAGCACACGTACATCCGCAACCGGGTCGGCGACCTGGCGGTGTGGAGCCTGCGGACCACGCACAGCGGCAACGGCACGCTGCTGAAGTGGCCGCGCTGGGTCAGCCCGGAGGTGCCGGTGAAGCCGGAGGAGTTCCCGTGGTACTACCGGGTCGCCAAGGCCGAGGGTGACCGGATGGCCGTGTTCGCCGCGATCGGCCTGGACGACGCGCACCACGACCGGTACACCGAGTACCTCAAGACCCGGACGTACATCTGCAACATCTGGCGCAAGTCGCCGTACGACGACGAGACGATCGCCGAGGCGGAGCGCAACGGCCTGAGGATCCGCAACGTCCCCAAGGAGATCGAGGGCGACGACACGGTGGGCCAGAACGAGAAGTGGCAGGCCATCCCCTACTGACACGGCCCGTACTGATCGGCTGACGAACGAGCGTCCGGAGGAGCGTTGCTTCTCCGGACGCTGTCGTTTGGGGAAGGATGGCAGGCATGACGGAGCGCGGGTACGACACCGACACCGAGGTCGCCCGGATCTGCAGCGAGCTGATCCGGATCGACACGACCAACTGGGGCAACGGCAAGAGCGAGGGGGAGCGGCAGGCCGCCGAGTACGTCGCGACCCTGCTCGACGAGGTCGGCCTGGAGTCCACGATCTACGAGTCCGAGCCCGGCCGCGCCACCCTGGTCGCGCACTGGGACGGGGAGGACGACTCGGCGGACCCGCTGCTCGTGCACGGCCACCTGGACGTCGTACCGGCCGACGCCAAGGACTGGAAGATCGACCCGTTCTCCGGCGAGATCGCCGACGGCTGCGTGTGGGGCCGCGGCGCGGTCGACATGAAGGACTTCGACGCGATGGTGCTCAGCGTCGTACGGGCCCGCCGGCGCGCCGGCGTCAAGCCGCGCCGTCCGGTCCGCCTGGTGTTCACCGCCGATGAGGAGGCCGGCTCGCGGTACGGCGCGCACTGGCTGGTCGACCAGCACCCGGACACCGTCGCGGACTGCACCGAGGGCATCGGCGAGGTCGGTGGCTTCTCCATCACGGTGAAGGACGACCTGCGGCTCTACATCGTGCAGACCGCCGAGAAGGGCATGGCCTGGATGCGGCTGAAGGCCCGCGGCACGGCCGGCCACGGCTCGCTGATCAACGACGACAACGCGGTCACGAACCTGGTGCACGCGGTCACCCGGCTGGGCTCCTACGAGTGGCCGATCGTGGTGACGGAGTCGGTACGACGTTTCGTCGCGGAGCTGTCCGACGTCGTGGGCGTCGAGCTCGACCCGGCGGACATGGACGAGACGGTGGCCACGCTGGGGTCGTTCGCACGGATGTTCGGCGCGACGCTGCGGAACACGGTCAACCCGACGATGCTGAACGCCGGCTACAAGGTGAACGTGATCCCGGGCGAGGCCGAGGCGCACGTCGACGGCCGGTTCCTGCCCGGCCAGGAGGAGATCTTCCTGGCCAAGGTCGACGAGCTGCTCGGGGACGAGATCACCCGCGACATGCTCGTCAACGACCGCGCCCTGGAGACTGAGTTCAGCGGCAGCCTGGTGGAGGCGATGAAGTCCTGCCTGACCGCGGAGGACCCGCAGGGCCGGGTGGCGCCGTACCTGATGAGCGGTGGCACCGACGCCAAGGCCTGGCACCGCCTCGGCATCCGCTGCTTCGGCTTCTCCCCGCTGCAGCTGCCGCCCGACCTGGACTTCCTCGGCATGTTCCACGGCATCGACGAACGTGTCCCGGTCACTTCCCTCGAGTTCGGCTGCCGCGTCCTCGACCGCTTCTTCGACCAGGCCTGAACAACCGGATGTCGACGGCCGGCTGGCGATGCTGGTACAGCTGGGTCTGATGCCAGGTGCGAGCGGGCCCGTAGCCCGACGCGTTGCGCGGCGCCGGCCGGTCAGGAGGTGGTGAGGCCCGTGAAGGGGTGGCTCTCGCGCGCGGCGGCGGCGACCGTGCTGCGCGGCGAGGAGCGGCGCAACCGGTTCGCGCGCTGGAGCCGGTGGTTTCCCCGCACGCCGGCGGTCGACGAGGCACGGTTCCAGGACGACGGCGAGCCCTGGCCGCGACACTGGCGCAGGTTTCCGGCGCCCTGGCGTCGGGTCGACCCGGCCGACCCGGCTGTGCGCCGCCGGCTGACCGAGGCCCTGGGTGAGCTTCCCGAGCAGTGGCGGGCCGTGGTGTGGCAGCGCGACGTGCAGCACCGCAGCCCGGCCGAGGTGTCGGCCGACCTGGGGCTCAGCGACGCACAGCAGCGCGCCATGCTGAACCGGGCCCGGGCGCACCTGCGCGAACGCCTCGCGGACCTGGCGGGACGGCGGTGAGCCCGCTGGCGCGGCGGCTGCGGCCGCTTCAGGTCGGCGTCGGGCTGCAGGGGCTGATCCTGTGGGTGCCGGTCGAGAAGCTCTTCATGACGCAGATCGGTTTCGACGCGGCATCGATCGGCGTGATGGCCGCGGCGTACGCGGCCGTCGTGCCGTTGCTCGAGGTCCCGTCCGGCGTCCTGGCCGACCGGTGGAGCCGCAGCTGGGTGATGGTGCTGGCGTGCGTCGCGCTGACCGCCAGCACCCTGCTCGGCGGGTTGAGCACGAACGTCGCGACCTACGTGCTCGCGGCCATGATCCTCGGTGTCTACTTCGCGATGAGCTCGGGCACGGTCGACAGCATCGTGTACGACGTCGTGATGGAGGAGACGGGCTCGAACGACCTGTACGAGACGTGGATCGGCCGGGTTCGCATGGTGGAGAGCGGCGCGTTCGTCGCGAGTGCTCTCGCGGGCGGCGTGCTGGCCGGCTGGACGTCGGCCCGGTTCACCTACTTCGCGACGATCCCGTTCGTGGCCCTGGCGATCGCCGGGTTCGTCGTGTTCGACGAGCCCCGCCTGCACCGGTCGGCCGATCCCGTGTCGCTCCGCAGCCATGTCGCCCTGACGGTGCGGACGATGACCCGGCAGCGCGAGGTCGTCCAGGTGATGCTGCTCGCCGCACTGTCGGCGATGCTGTCGCAGGTGGTGTTCGAGTTCGGGCCGCTGTGGCTCGTCGTCCTGGCGGCTCCGGCGGCGCTGTTCGGGCCCTACTGGGCAGGCCTGGTCTCCACACTCGGGCTCGGCGGGTATCTCATCAGCAAGCTGCACCTGGATCGCCGGGGGATCGTCGTACTGCTCGCCTGCGCCGGGCCGCTGGTCGCGCTGGCGCTGGCCGTCAGCCGTTCGCTCGCGCTGGTCGTGACCGCTCAGGCGGTTCTGGCGTTGCTGCTGGCCGTCATCGGCATCCACACTGGCCGCCTGCTGCACGACGCCGTGCCGTCGACGATCCGGACCGGTGTCGCGTCGGGTGTCGGGACCCTGTCGTGGATGCTGTTCCTGCCGTTCTCCCTGGCTCTCGGCTGGCTCGCCCGCGAGCACGGCCTGCGACCGGCGGGATGGATGCTGACGGGTGCCGCGCTGGTCGAGGGCGCCTTGCTGGTCGCCTCGGCGTTCAGGGGGCCACGGCCGCTGCCCGAGGCGGCCCTCGCACCGGAGCAGCTGGCATGCCGCGAGCTGGTCGAGCTGGTCACCGACTACCTCGACGGGGTGCTGGAACCGGGCTGGCGGGCCGGCTTCGAGGAGCACCTGGCCGGCTGCGACGGCTGCACCGAGTACGTCCGGCAGATCCGCGTCACCCTCCAGGGCCTCGACCGGCTGGCTGCCGCAGGGACACCCGCGCCCCGCCGGCAGGGAGGCGACCTCTAGAAGGTTCGCATCACCCGGATGATGCGGCGGCGCAGCCAGACCTTGCGGGTGCCGTCGGGGTAGCGGCGCAGCCGGGCGAGCTCCCAGCCGCCGTACTCGGCGTGGTCGGCCAGCAGGCGCCGCACCGCCCCCCGGGACTCGGTCCGGGAGACGGTGAACTGCTGCACCTCGTACTCAGGCGGCGGCACTCACGACACGTCCTCGAGTGCGCCGATGATGGCGGGCGGCAGGGCGAGCTGCTCGGTCCCCAGTGCGGCCTTCAGCTGGGCCGCGGTGCGCGCGCCGACGATCGGGGCGGTCACGCCCGGCCGGTCACGCACCCAGGTCAACGCCACCTCCAGCGGGGTCCAACCGAGCCCGTCCGCGGCCCGTGCCACTGCCTCCACGATGCCCGATCCGCGCTCGTCCAGGTAGGGGTCGACGAAACGCGCCAGGTGCGCGGACGCGGCCCGCGAGTCGGCCGGGATGCTCGTGCGGTACTTCCCGGTGAGCACCCCGCGGCCCAGCGGCGACCAGGGCAGCACGCCGACGCCGAGGTCGACGGCGGCCGGCACGAGCTCGGCCTCGCAGGTGCGGTGCAGCAGGGAGTACTCGACCTGGTTCGACACCGGGACCGCCCGGCCCGGCCAGGCCTGCTGCCAGGTGACGGCGCGGGCCAGCTGCCAGCCGGTGTAGTTCGACACGCCGACGTACCGCGCCTTGCCGGCCGCGACCGCCGCGTCGAGCGCGGTCAGCGTCTCGGTCAGCGACACGTCGTCGGACCAGGTGTGCACCTGCCACAGGTCCACATAGTCGGTGCCGATCCGCCGGAGCGACGTGTCGAGATCCCGCAGCAGCGCGCCGCGCGAGGTGTCGGTCACCCGCGCCCCGCCGCGGACCGTGAAACCGGCCTTGGTCGCGATCACGATCTCGTCGCGCGCCACCACGTCGCCGAGCAGCGATCCGAGCACCCGTTCGCCGGCGCCCTCGCCGTACGCCGCGGCGGTGTCGACCAGCGTCCCGCCCGCGGCCGCGAAGGCGACGAGCTGCTCGCGCGCCTCGTGCTCGTCGGTGTCCCGGCCCCACGACATCGTGCCCAGGCCGAGCCGTCCGACCCGCAGGCCGCTGTGGCCGAGGTAACGCTGCTGCATGCCCAGAGCCTATGTGCCGGGCGGCGGCGGACCCGGATAGGCTCGCCTGCCATGCGGCTCGGTCTGAACATCGGGTTCGTCTTCGGCGGAGGCGACCACCTGGACCATCTCACCGTCGTACGAGAGGCCGAGCGGCTCGGGTTCGCGGTCACCTGGGCCGCCGAGGCGTACGGCTCGGACGTCCCGACGGTGCTGGCGTGGCTCGCCGCGCAGACCTCGGCGATCGACCTCGGCAGCGCGGTCTTCCAGATCCCGGCCCGCACCCCCGCCGCGACCGCGATGACCGCCGCCACCCTCGACACGCTGTCCGGCGGCCGGTTCCGGCTCGGGCTGGGCGTCTCCGGCCCGCAGGTCTCCGAGGGCTGGCACGGGGTCCGGTTCGACAAGCCGCTGCAGCGCACCCGGGAGTACGTCGAGATCGTCAACGCCGCGCTGCGCCGCGAGACGGTCCGGTACGACGGCAAGCACTTCACCCTGCCGCTGCCGGACGGGCCGGGCAAGCCGCTGAAGCTGTCGATCCACCCGGTCCGCGACCACGTACCGGTCTACCTGGCGGCGGTCGGGCCGAAGAACCTGGAGCTCACCGGCGAGATCGCCGACGGCTGGCTCGGCATCTTCAACGACCCGTCGTTCCTCGCCTCCCAGCTGGAGCACGTAGGCGCCGGTCGCGCGCTGAGCGGCCGCGATCTCACCGGCTTTGACGTGGTCGCCTCGGTGCCGGTCGTCGTCGGCGACGATCACCAGGCGTGCGCGGACCCGGTGCGCGGGTACGCCGCGCTCTACATCGGCGGGATGGGGAGCCGGGAGAAGAACTTCTACAACGACCTTGCGGTGCGGATGGGGTACCCCGACGAGGCCAAGATCATCCAGGACTTCTACCTGGACAAGCAGTACCGCAACGCGATGGCCGCCGTACCGTTCGACTTCATCGACAGGGTGTCG
>DASXRB010001057.1:0-4587 GCA_036506875.1 Kribbellaceae bacterium
GGCGGGTGCGGCGGGTGGCAAACCGGTACCGGGCTACCTCGATGAGGCCGGCGTGCCGAAGGACAGCACCACCGAGACCTTCGTGGCGCTCAAAGCCGAGATCGACAACTGGCGCTGGGCCGGCGTGCCGTTCTACCTGCGCACCGGCAAGCGGATGGCCGAGGGGGCGCGGATCATCTCGATCGCGTTCAAGGAGCCGCCGCGCTCGATGTTCCCGCCGCGCTCCGGGGTCGGCGACCACGGGCCCGACCACCTGACGTTCGACCTGTCCGACCAGCCGCGGATGTCGCTGTCGTTCTACGGCAAGCGGCCGGGGCCGGGGATGCACCTGGACAAGCTGTCGATGCAGTTCTCGATCCACGAGACCGACTGGGCCGGCGCGGTGCTGGAGGCCTACGAGCGGCTGATCTACGACGCGGTCCGCGGCGACCGGACCCTGTTCACCAGCGCGCTCGGCATCGAGCGGCTCTGGGAGCTGTCCCAGCCGCTGCTCGACAACCCGCCGGTGGTCCGGCCGTACCGCCCCGGCTCGTGGGGTCCGAACCAGATCCACCAGCTGGTCGCACCGCGCGCGTGGCGGCTCCCGTTCGAGCGCGCGTGGCGCGCGCCCAAGGTGCACTAGCCCTTCACGTACGACAGCTTCTCGGCGATCCGCCCGCCGCGCAGGCGCATGATGTCCACGCCGCGGACGTGACCCGGGCTGCCGTCCGGGTTCCGCCAGCTGTAGCGCCACCGGAGCACGGCGCGGTCGCCACGGACGACCATCTCCTCGGTGCGGAACTCCGGCTCGGTCGTCTCGTCGAAAATCTTCGTCCACTGCGCGCGGACCGCGTCGGTGCCCTCGAAGCGCTCGCCGTCCGGGGCCGGGCCGGTGCTCTCGAAGACACAGTCGTCGGTCATCAGCGCCATGATCGCGTCCACGTCGCCGCGTGCGAACGCGTCGGCCAGCTCCGCCACCACGGTGTGCTCGGGGCTCCAGCGGGGGTCCCGCCCGAACGCGGCGAGCAGCCGGTCGGCCGGGTCGGCGAACTCCTCGGCCGGCCGCGGCCCGATCGCGCCGGAGGAGCGGTAGATCTCCTCGCGGTTCGCGAACCACTCGGCCACCGCGGTCACCACCACCGGGTCCATCCGGCGGTCCGCGCCGATCGCGGACGCCAGGTCCCAGCCGTGGATCAGGTGGTCCGCGATGAGCTGGTTGACGTACTCCGCGGCGTCCTCCGCGCCGTACGAGAGCTGGACCTTGGCGCGCCGCAGCACCGGCTCCACCACCGCGATCTGGGCCGCGTGGGCGGCATGCACGGTGGCCGACGCCGGGTCCTGCCCGAGCAGGTCGCCGTCCAGCGTCGTACCGACGTCGGCGATGGTGCGGCCGGCCATCAGCGGCACGACCCAGCGCTCCTCGCCCACGACATGGTTGACCAGGGTGCGCACGTCCCAGCCGACGCACGGCGTGGGCCGGTGCCACTCGTCCGCGCCGACCTTCCCGACCAGCGCGGCGAAGGCCTCGGTGGCACGCCTGTGCAGCTCGACAACGTCCATAGGTTTCCCCCCTTTGGATTCTGATTCCCGCGCTCTCAGAGTCCTCCCCGCCGGACGGCGCCGTCAACGGGCGTCAGGGAACCGTCATCGACGCAACCGGGCCGCCGCCGCGAGCGCCTCGGTGGCGCGCTCGGTGTCGCCGGAGGCGGCCAGCAGGGCGCCGTGCCGCTCGACGCAGGCGGAGGCCAGCTCGCGGGTCCGCACGTCCATCGCGTACGGCACCAGGCTGTTGGCCAGCCCGCCGGCCCAGGCGGCCATGTCCATCGCCAGGTGCGCCTCGCCGACCCGCTCGAACGCCTCCGACAGGTCGATCAGCAGCCGCGCCCACACGGTGCCGAACTCGGCCAGCTGGAACCGCATCGCGCGGGCGCCGTACCGCGAGCCGAGCGCGAACAGGTGGTGCGCCTCGAGCCCGAGCCGGAACCCGGCGCGGCTGTCGCCGGGCAGCATCGCAATGGCCATCCCGGCCAGGTCCCGGGCGTGCACCGGCGCGCTCTCCACGTCGCAGCGCTGCGAGGTGATCGCCGCCGGACCCTCCGGGCCCGGCTGGGTGAGCGCCACCAGCTCGTCGTACGACGCCGGCCGGCCGAGCCGGTCCGCGGCCGCCGCCAGCGCCTGCGCGAGGGTCACCGACGGCGTCGAGGACAGCCGGTCGGCGACCGCGTTGGCCAGCCGCAGGTCGGCCGCGAACGCGGACCGGAACAGCTGCGCCGCCTCGTCCGCGCGGCCGACGGCGCGCAGCCGGACCGCCTTGCGGGTCATCGCCTCGACCAGCAGCTTCTCGTCGTCGGCGACGTCGGAGTCGGCCAGCCGGTCCGCGGTGCGCAGCCCGATCTCGTCGGCCTGCAGCGCGACGTCCATCCGGCCGGCGGCCGCGTGCAGGTCACCGGCGATCCGGGCGGCCAGGCAGAGGTGGTGGGCGTTGGTGGCCTCGGCCGGGCCGTCGTCGAGCCGGTCGGCGTGCTGCAGGAACAGCCCGACCGCGGCGTCGGCGGACCCGGCGGCCAGGTCGGGGTCGCCGTACACCTGCAGCACCGAGGCGTTCAGCGCGAGCGACTTCGCCAGTGCCATCCGCGCGGGGACCGGCGCGCCGGCCGCGACCACGTCGCCGTGCGTCTTCACGCCGGCGTCCAGGTCGAGCACGGCGGAGGACCCGTAGCCGCGCCGGTACTGCGTCATGCCGCGCAGCACCCACAGGTCGGCCAGGTAGCTCTCGTCGGCGATGCCGTGCGCGTGCGCGAGGTACTGCCGCTCGGCGTCCAGCAACGCGGCGATCGACTCGTCGTACCGGCCGTCGTTGGCCAGTGTCCGCGCGTGCTCCAGCAACGTGTCGAGCTGGTGGCGGTCCGTCCCAGAGCTCATTACGTCTGTCACCATCGCCTCAGGCCCCACTACATCCAACCCCTCGTCCGTCCCCGTGCGGCCCCAACCGGTGCTCCTTCGCAGGAAGGCACCCAGCCCGGGCAACGCTACTCCAGGCGGGGGCCGGAGCGCGCCGCCGTGATGTTGGTCACGCCTGCCACGGCATGGACCTGCCGCGATGCCGTAACAAGGTGCTGACATCGCGGTTACCCGTAGGTAGCCTGACCGCGTGAGCGAGCAGACCTCGATTCCGGCAGATCCCGAGCTCGACCCCACCGCGACGTACGCCACCGACCCGGCCGTCAGCCGCCGGCTGGCCGGCCTGGTGCACGCGACCGCCGCGTCGAGGACCACGTACGCGCCCGCGACCGGCCAGCCCGTCGCGGCGCTGCCCACCTCCACCCCGGACGACGTCACCCGGGCCGCCCGTGCCGCCCGTGCCGCGCAGCAGCGCTGGAAGCGGACCGGCCCGGCCGAGCGCGCCGAGGTCATGCTGCGCTACCACGACCTGGTGCTGGACCACCGGCACGAGCTGATGGACCTGGTCCAGCTGGAGTCCGGCAAGGCCCGCAAGCAGGCGTTCGAGGAGGTCGCGCACGTCGCGCTGACCGCGCGCTACTACGCCCGCAGGGCCACCGAGCTGCTCGCGCCGCAGACCCGCAGCGGGATGTTCCCGGTGCTCACCAAGGCCGAGCAGCAGTACGTGCCGAAGGGCCTGGTCGGCATCATCGCGCCGTGGAACTACCCGCTCAGCATGGCGATGGCCGACGGGCTGCCGGCGATCGTGGCGGGCAACGCGGTGCTGATCAAGCCGGACGGGCAGACGCCGCTGACCGCGCTGCGCGCGATCGAGCTGCTGTACGAGGCGGGGCTGCCGGCCGGCCTGTGGTCGGTGGCGCACGGCGCGGGCTCGGTGGTCGGCACCGCGATCATCCAGACCGCCGACTACGTGTGCTTCACCGGCTCGACGAAGACCGGCCGGCTGGTCGCGAAGCAGGCCGGTGAACGGCTGATCGGCTGCTCGCTGGAGCTCGGCGGCAAGAACGCGATGCTGGTGCTGCGCGACGCCGACGTGCACCGTGCCGCCGAGGGCGCGGTGCGGGCCTGCTTCGCCAGCGCCGGCCAGCTGTGCGTCTCGATGGAGCGGCTCTACGTCGCCGACCAGGTGTACGACGCGTTCGTGAGCGCGTTCGCCGCGCGGGTCAGGAAGCTGCGGCTGTCGGCCGGCACCGGCTGGGACGTCGACATGGGCACGCTGATCTCCGCCGACCAGCTCGCGACCGTGACGCGGCACGTCGAGGACGCCAAGGCGAAGGGGGCGACCGTGCTGGCCGGCGGCCGGGCCCGGCCGGACCTCGGCCCGTACTTCTACGAGCCGACCGTGCTCGAGGGCGTGACACCGCGGATGGAGTGCTTCGACTACGAGACCTTCGGTCCGGTGGTGTCGGTGTACCGGTTCTCCGACGAGTCCGAGGCGGTGCATCGCGCGAACGAGGGCGAGTACGGCCTGAACGCCAGCGTCTGGACCCGTGACACCCGGCGCGGCCGCGCGATCGCCCGCCAGCTCGTCGCCGGCACGGTCAACGTCAACGAGGGGTACGCCGCGACCTTCGGCTCGATCGACGCCCCGATGGGCGGGATGCGGGCCTCCGGGCTCGGCCGCCGGCAGGGCACCGAGGGCATCCG
>DASXRB010001058.1:0-4708 GCA_036506875.1 Kribbellaceae bacterium
CGGCCCGGCTCTATCCGGGCGTGGCCAGCCCGCTCGCCGGGGTGAAGCCTGGCGACGTGGACTTCGTCGTGGTCCGCGAGGGCACCGAGGGCCTGTACTGCGGCGCCGGGGGCGTCCTGCAGAAGGGCACGCCGCACGAGATCGCGACCGAGGAGTCACTCAACACCTGGCACGGCGTCGACCGGGTGGTCCGCGACGCGTTCACCCGGGCCGCGGCGCGCCCGCGCAAGAAGCTCACCCTCGTCCACAAGAACAACGTGCTGGTGAACGCCGGCGGGCTCTGGACCAGGGTGTTCAACGAGGTCGCCGCCGAATACCCCGAGGTGACCACCGAGTACCTGCACGTCGACGCCGCCTCGATGTTCTTCGTGACCCAACCGCACCGCTTCGACGTGGTGGTCACCGAGAACCTCTTCGGCGACATCATCACCGACCTCGCCGCCGCGATCTGCGGCGGCATCGGCCTGGCCGCCAGCGGGAACATCAACCCGACCCGGGCGTACCCGTCGATGTTCGAGCCGGTCCACGGCTCCGCGCCGGACATCGCCGGTCAGGGCGTCGCCGATCCGACCGCGACCGTCCTGTCGGTGGCGCTGCTCCTGTCGCACCTCGGCCACCCCGAGGCCGCAACCCGGGTCGAGCGGGCGGTCGCCGACGACCTTGCCGAGCGCGATGCGACGGCAGCCGTGCGCACGACCGACGTAGGCGACCGGCTCGCCGCCCGCGCCGCGATCTGACCGCAATCCCGAGGCGTTCGATCGGCCGCGCGAGACTCCGCTCGGTCGGGGCTGAAGAGTGCCTGCCAAAGCGGCTGAACGAACGGTAAGTTGCCCTTGTGCGGGCCGCGTGATCTCGCCCGCGTCCTCTGGCCGAATGGAAGGATCGTCATGAGCACTCCGCCGTCGTCGCTCACCTTTGACCTGCGTCCCACCGCGACGCCGGTAGGTGCCGACGAGCGGGCGGCGATGCTGGTGGATCCTGGCTTCGGTCAGGTCTTCACCGACCACATGGTCACGATCCGCTATGCGGACGGGAAGGGCTGGTACGACGCCCGGCTGGAACCGTACGGTCCGATCAGCCTCGACCCGGCGACCTCCGCGCTCCACTACGGTCAGGAGATCTTCGAGGGGTTGAAGGTCTACCGCCAGCCGGACGGTGGCCTCGCGCTGTTCCGGCCCGAGCAGAACGCCCGGCGGTTCAACCGGTCGGCCGCGCGGCTGGCGATGGCGCAGCTACCCGAGGAGGCGTTCCTCGAGTCGATCGGGGTGCTCGTCCGGCAGGACGCCGACTGGGTGCCGTCGGCGCCGGAGACCAGCCTCTACCTGCGGCCGTTCATGTTCGGCACCGACCCGTTCCTCGGCGTGCGGCCGGCGTTGGAGTACCTGTACGTGCTCATCGCGTCGCCGGTCGGCGCCTACTTCCCGCGCGGAGTCAGGCCGGTGAGCGTCTGGCTCTCCACCGACTTCACGCGCGCCGCGCCCGGCGGCACCGGCGAGGCGAAGTGCGCCGGGAACTACGCCGCGAGCCTGATCGCCCAGGCCCAGGCCGCCGATCGCGGCTGCGACCAGGTGGTCTGGCTCGACGCGGTGGAGCACCGGTGGATCGAGGAGATGGGCGGCATGAATCTCTGCTTCGTGTTCGCCGATGCTCCGGGCGATCCGGAGAGCGGCCACACCCTCGTCACCCCCGAGCTGACCGGCACGCTCCTCCCCGGCGTCACCCGGGACACCCTGCTCACCCTCAGCGAAGACCTGGGCATGCGCACCGAGGTGCGCCGGATCTCCACCGACGAGTGGCGGGACGCGGTCGCCGAAGGCCGGATGACCGAGGCCTTCGCTTGCGGCACGGCCGCGGTCATCACGCCGATCGGCCAGGTGAAGAGCGCTGCCGGCGAGTTCACGGTCGCCGACGGCGAGCCCGGTGAGGTGACCATGCGGCTGCGCCAGACCCTGCTCGACATCCAGCACGGCCGGGCCGAGGACCGGCACGGCTGGATGCATCGGTTGAACGCCTGATGCCCGTTCGGGCCGACTTGCCGAACTCCGCCGCGCCGGTTGCCGCGGTCTGCGATCTTCTTGACGGGGGGCCTCGGACGCTCCCGCCTGTGAACGCTGAAGGGTCAGCCGTGTTCCGCATGGACGCTCACTGCGACGTCAGTTCGGCCACCACCACCACACGCGGCGAGGAGACCGCTCCATGACCACGTTGTTAAGCGCGCTGGCGGCGCGCCGGCCCGAAGACCGGGTCCAGCAGATCATCGACACCCTGGTCGAGGCGTTCGAGCCTCTGATCAAGGCCGACCCGGCCGCGTTCCGTGCGAAGTTCCGGAAGATGGCCGCCGATCCGTTCGCGTTCTACCGCGGCAGCGCCTGCCTCTTCTACGCCGACATCAGCGAGGACGAGGACCGCTGGGTCGACGAGCGCACCCGGCAGGTGTGGATCCAGGGCGACCTGCACTGCGGCAACTTCGGCACCTACATGGACTCGTCCGGCGTGCTGGTCTTCGACGTCAACGACTACGACGAGGCATACGTCGGGCACTACACCTGGGACCTCAAGCGGCTCGCCGCCAGCCTGGCGCTGCTCGGCTTCGGCAAGGCTCTGTCGGACCAGACCATCTCCACCATGATCCGGACGCTGGGGCAGGCGTACGTCGATCGGGTCCACGGCTTCGCGGCGGGCACCGACGACGAGCAGTTCCGGCTCACCCTGGACACCACGTCGGGTGTGCTGAAGGAGGTGCTGCTCAACGCCCGGATGCGGACCCGGATCGCCCTGCTCGAGCGGAACACCACGATCCGTGACTCGGACCGGGTGTTCCGGGAGGGGCCCGGCGTCCGGCTGCTCGACAAGAGCGAGCGTGACCGGGTGGAGGCGGCGTTCCACGAGTACCTGGGGACGATCCCGAGCGCCAAGCGCATGGAGCCGGCCAGCTACCGGATCAAGGACGTGGTCGGTCGCAGCGGGTTCGGCATCGGCAGCGCCGGCCTGCCGGCGTACAACCTGCTCATGGAGGGCGCGACCGAGGCGCTGGAGAACGATGTGATGCTGTCGATGAAGCAGGGCAACGTCGCCGCGGCCAGCCGCGTGGTGGACGACCCGCGCATCCGCACCTACTTCGAACACCAGGGCCACCGCACCGCGGTCTCCCAGCGCGCGCTGCAGGCCCACGCCGACCCGTGGCTGGGCTGGTGCACGTTCGACGGGGTCGGCCAGGTCGTGCAGGAGCTCTCGCCGTACGAGACGGACATCGAGTGGGCGGACATCAACGAGCCCGACGAGATCCTGCCGCTGCTGCGCTATCTCGGCCAGGCGGTCGCCAAGGTCCACTGCGTCTCCGATGCGGACAGCGTCCAGACGTTGGTGCCGTTCCAGACCGAGGAGGCCATTGTCGCCGTCCTGGGTGACCGGGACGCGGAGTTCGTCGAGGAGCTGATCTCCTTCGGGCTCGGGTACGCGGCCCAGGTCCGCGACGACCACCGCCACTTCGTCGACGCGTTCCGGAACGGGCGCATCCCGGGAGTGAACGGCGGGTGACCGATCCCGATGCCGGCGCCCGGTCGCGGCTGCCAGCCGCCACCGGGCCCGGCGGGGCCTCACCGCTCGACGCCGCCGGTGCCACGCTCTCCCAGTCGCTGTTCCGCCCGGTCCGGGACGGCAACGCGTTCGAGGTGACCGTCGAGCGGCTGGTCCAGACGATCAAGCTCGGGGTGGTGCCGGTCGGCGACCGGCTGCCGCCGGAGCGGGAGCTCGCCGACCTGCTGGGGGTGAGCCGGATGACGCTGCGCGAGGCGATCAAGGCGCTCGCCGAGGCGGGCTTCGTGGAGTCGCGCCGCGGGCGCGGCGGGGGCACCTTCGTCACGTACCAGGTGGCGGTGCAGCAGCGCGAGCAGGCGACCGACGTGGCCCGCGCGATGGGCGAGCGCCTGCACCAGGTGCTGGACTTCCGCCGCGTGGTCGAGCCGGGCGCGGCGGCCCTCGCCGCCAGCCGCACGCTGTCGCCGGCCGAGTGCGCCTACCTTTCGGGGTGCGTCGCCGAGTGCACCGGCGCCGCCGACGACGCGCAGCACCGGATCGCCGACTCGCGCCTGCACCTGGCCATCGCCAGCGTCACCGGCTGCGCGCCGCTGGTCACGGCCGTGGCCGACGTGCAGTCCCAGTTCGGCGAGCTGCTCGCGGCGATCCCCGTGCTGCGGCGCAACATCGCGCACGCGGACGCCCAGCACGCGGCCATCGTCCGGGCGATTCTCGACGGCGACGGCGCGACGGCGCGCTCGGTCATGGAGGAGCACTGCGACGCCACCGCCGCCCTCCTGCGCGGCTTCCTGGGCTGACGCCCGGCAGGTGACGCCGGCGGTCGATGCTGGCGGTCGATGTTGGCGCCAGGCGGGTTGGCGGTGAAAGGTCCGTAAACGCGGTGCACCGCGGGAACCGGCGTTCTCCAGACCATTGCGGTGGGCTGGTCGCGCGCCATAAGTTCCCCACCATCGCCTTTGCGGGAGGTGCGGATGACGACGCGGTCGAGTCGGCTCACCCTGGACCAGCTCAGGTTCGAGGTCGCAGACGGGAAGGTCGACACCGTACTCCTCGGCTTCACGGACATGCAGGGCCGGCTGCAGGGCAAGCGGTTCGCGGCCCCGTTCTTCTTCTCCGACGTGCTGGAACACGCCGCCGAGGGCTGTAACTACCTGCTCGCCGTCGACGTCGA
>DASXRB010001059.1:0-8013 GCA_036506875.1 Kribbellaceae bacterium
TGTGGAACTCGGTCACATCGGCCTCGACCCGCACCTTGCTGAACTCGTCGGTGAGGGCAGGGTCGCCGAACGGGTGCACGCCCATCCCGACCGCCGCCGCGCCGGGCGAGACCTCCCGGCCGAAGATCTCGCACACGCAGATCTCACCGGACCGCTCCGGCACATCCTCGTACCCGATCATCCACAGCGCCACCATCGCGTCCGGGTCGGCGATCGCCCGCGCCCGCAGCTCGACGTAGCCGTGGCGCATCAGGTAGAGCCGTTGCGCCGCCTGCTCCTCACGGACCACCAGGTCGTCGCGGAACCGGCTCTGCCCGATCCCGCTGCCGAGCGGGCCTGAGTACGACGCCGTCGCTCGCGCGAGCTCCAGTGCGGCAGGTACGACGTCAGCCACCGGCCGCGGTCCAGCTCGGGCCCGGTGAAGTTCTCATCGAGCTCGAGCGTGTAGCCCGCCGGCGGGAGGCCGGTCATCTCAGTCGGCCGGCCAGGACTTGGCGAGCAGGGCCCGGGTGTCGGTGAGCAGCTGGGGCAGCACCTTCGTCTGCCCGATCACCGGCATGAAGTTGGTGTCGCCGTTCCAGCGCGGTACGACGTGCTGGTGCAGGTGCGCGGCGATCCCGGCCCCGGCCACGTCGCCCTGGTTCAGGCCGATGTTGAACCCGTGCGCGCCGGACACGAACCGCACCGCGCGCATCGCCTGCTGGGTCAGCAGCGCCACCTCGGCGGACTCCTCCGGCGTCAGGTCGGTGTAGTCCGCGACGTGCCGGTACGGCACCACCATCAGGTGCCCGGGGTTGTACGGGTACAGGTTCAGCACGGCGTACGACGTCTCGCCGCGGCGCACGATCAGGCCGTCCTCGTCCGACATCGCCGGGATCCGGCAGAACGGGCAGCCGGTCCCGGACGCCGGCCCGGTCGGCTTGTTCTCGCCGAGGATGTAGGCCATCCGGTGCGGGGTCCACAGCCGCAGGAACGCGTCCCGCTCCCCCGCCCCGGTCTGCCCGACGAGCTCCTCGGGGTCGTACGGCGAGCCGCCGGCGCCGGTCATACCTGCACGCGCTGCTCGACGGCGGCGACGATCTCGGCGACCGCGTCCGCGACCGGCACGCCGTTGTTCTGCGACCCGTCGCGGTACCGGAACGACACGTTGCCACCGGCAACGTCCTCGTCACCGGCGATCAGCATGAACGGCACCTTGGCCTTCTGCGCGTTGCGGATCTTCTTCTGCATCCGGTCGTCGGAGGCGTCCACCTCGACCCGGATGCCCTCCGCACGCAGCTTGGCGGCCACGTCCCGCAGGTACGCGACGTGCCGGTCGGTGACCGGGATGCCGATCACCTGCACCGGCGCCAGCCACGGCGGGAACACCCCGGCATAGTGCTCGGTGAGCACCCCGACGAACCGCTCGATCGAACCGAACAGCGCCCGGTGGATCATCACCGGCCGCTGCCGGGAACCGTCCGGCGCGGTGTACTCCAGGCCGAACCGCTCGGGCAGGTTGAAGTCCAGCTGGATCGTCGACATCTGCCAGGTACGGCCGATCGCGTCCTTCGTCTGCACGGAGATCTTCGGCCCGTAGAACGCGGCGCCGCCCGGGTCCGGAACCAGCTCCAGGCCGGAGTCCTCAGCCACCTCGGCCAGCGTCCGGGTGGCCTCCTCCCAGGCGTCCTCCGACCCGACGAACTTCTCCGGATCCCTGGTGGACAGCTCCAGGTAGAAGTCCTCCAGGCCGTAGTCCTTCAGCAGGTTCAGCACGAAGGTGAGCAGCGACTTCAGCTCGTCCTTCATCTGCTCCCGGGTGCAGTAGATGTGCGCGTCGTCCTGGGTCATGCCGCGAACGCGGGTCAGCCCGTGCACCACACCCGACTTCTCGTACCGGTAGACGGACCCGAACTCGAACAGCCGCAGCGGCAGCTCCCGGTACGACCTGCCGCGGGACCGGAAGATCAGGTTGTGCATCGGGCAGTTCATCGGCTTCAGGTAGTAGTCCTGGCCCGGTTTGCGAACGTTGCCCTCGGCATCGAGCTCGGCGTCGAGGTGCATCGGCGGGTACATCCCGTCGGCGTACCACTCCAGGTGCCCGGAGGTCTCGAACAGGTGCCCCTTGGTGATGTGCGGGGTGAAGACGAACTCGTAGTCCTCCTCTTCGTGCCGCTTGCGGGAGTAGTCCTCCATCACCTTGCGCAGCACGCCGCCCTTGGGGTGGAACACCGCCAGGCCGGACCCGATCTCGTCGGGGAAGCTGAACAGGTCCATCTCGGCACCCAGCTTGCGGTGGTCGCGCTTGGCGGCCTCCTCGAGGTAGGCCAGGTGCTCCTTGAGCTTGTCCTTGGACTCCCAGGCGGTGCCGTAGATGCGCTGCAGCTGCGGGTTCTTCTCGCTGCCGCGCCAGTACGCCGCGGCGACCCGCATCAGCTTGAAGTTCCCCAGGTACCCGGTGGCCGGCACGTGCGGACCGCGGCACAGGTCCTTCCAGGCCACGCTGTCGTCACGGCGCAGGTTGTCGTAGATGGTCAGCTCGCCGCCGCCCACCTCGACCGACGCACCCTCGGCCGCGTCGGCGCTCGATCCCTTGAGCCCGATCAGCTCCAGCTTGTAGGGCTCGGACGCCAGCTCGGTGCGCGCGTCGTCGTCGGAGACCACCCGGCGGCTGAACCGCTGCCGCTCCTTGATGATCTGCTGCATCTTCTTCTCGAGCGCGGCCAGGTCCTCGGGCGTGAACGGCTTCTCGACGTCGAAGTCGTAGTAGAACCCGTTCTCCACCGGCGGCCCGATGCCGAGCCTGGCGTCCGGGTGCAGCTCCTGCACGGCCTGCGCGAGCACGTGCGCGGTCGAGTGCCGGATGATCGCGCGACCGTCCTCGGAGTCGTTGCGCACCGGCTCGATCTCGTCGCCGTCGGCGACCACACGGCCGAGGTCACGCAGCTCGCCGTTCACCCGTGCCGCGATCGCGGACCGGTCGGCGCCGAAGATCTCCGCGAAGATCTCGCCGATCGTCCGTCCGGCCGGCACAGTCTCGGTCACGCTCCCCTCGGCTTCACCTTCGGTGACGTGAAGGCCGACCAGATGGACCTTGACCTCGGACACGGTTCGCTCCTTGCACAGGGTTGTCGCGGCCGCCGGGACCCGGCGACCGGTTACGTCGTACGTGATCGTACCGAGCGGGCTACGGGCGGTCGTTCAGGCGGACCCGGATCTGGTCGGCGACCCGGGACGCGAGCTCCAGCGCCGCCCGGCGGGTGGCCGGCTGCAGCGCCGCGTGGTCGAGCGGGCCCTCCTCGGCGATGTGCAGGTCGGTCGGGATGTCGATGACCGCGCCCGCACGGCTCTCGAAGTACGGCCGCAGCCGCTTCTCGACGTCCCTGTTGACCTCACCGGGCCCGTGGCTGACCGCGACGACCGCGTTGCGGGTGAGGTGCTCGGCCCACTCCCCCTGCCGCTCCAGCTCCTCCAGCATCTGTACCGCGGCCGCGCACGACAGGCTCTTCCACTTGATCGGGATCACCAGCGCGTCGGCCATCCGCATCGCCTCGCGCCAGTTGCTCGACCCCTCGTTGTTGCCGGTGTCGATCACCAGCATCCGGTAGAACCGGCTGAGCAGGTCGTGGATCTGGTGGAAGTCCGCCGCGTCGATCTGGGCGTACGTCGTACGCGACGAGGTGAGCGCGTCGTACTGGCCGGCGACCTGGTGCCGCAGGTAGGCCGCGACGTCGCCGAGGCGCGCGTCGGACTTGCGCAGCATCGGCATCGCCCGCAGCATGTCCGGCACGGTCGCGCGCGGGTTCGTGTCGTGGGTGCGCAGGTGCATGTTGCCGCGCAGCTCGTTGTTGTCCCAGGCGACCACGCCGCCGCCGCGCGCCTGCCCGAACGCACCGGCCAGCAGCAGCGTCACCGGGGTCTTGCCGGACCCGCCCTTCGGGTTGGCGACCACCACGGTCACCGGCCGCCGGAAGGAGGTGGCGGCGATGTCGCGCGCCTGCCGCTCGGACCGCTCGGCGGCGCCGGGGCGCATCCGGAGCTTGGCGCGCACGCCCTTCTCGGCGGGCGCCTCGCGGTGCGCGGGCAGCGAGGAGATCAGCTCGTCGGCGTTGTACGACTGACCGGGCACGGGTGCGCCGGGAACCTGGCCGGGCAGCGGCCCGGGCTGCGGCGTGCCCGGCACCGGGCCGGGCTGGGGCGCGAAGGGAACGGCCGGCGCCGGGGGCTGCGGCGTGCGGTACGGGTGGGTCTGGACCGCGCGGTTGTGCGCTGCCCACTCCTGCTCCCGGTCGGCGACCCCGTCGCTGTCGGCCGCCGCCGCCCGGGCGTGCGCGGCCTCCCACTCGCCGCGGTCGCCGCCGCCGGAGACATCGCCGTACTCGGCGTCTCGATCAGCCCACTGTGAATCGGCCACGACCTCGAACTCCCGGATCGTCGGCGGAGGCGGCCCGCCGCCCCCGCCGGAGCGGATGAATCCTGACGACCGCCAGGGCTGCCCGCCGTGGCCCCACACCACGCCGCGCAGCCGCGCATGGGCGGTGCGGCCCACCATGGTGGCAGATCAGGCGTTCAGTCTGAAGCGAAGGGGTGTGCGGGCGGCCCGCCGGGACGGCAGGATTCGCGCCATGACCGCCCCCACGAGCGCCGCCACGCTCCCCAGGATCGCCGTCCGCCCGCTCGCCGCCGTGACCATCGGGTACGGCGTGGTGCTGACCGCGCTGTCCGGGCGGTACGGCTACCACCGCGACGAGCTGTACTTCCTGGCCGGCGGCCGGCACCTCGCCTGGGGGTACGTCGACCAGCCACCGCTGACCCCGTTCCTGGCCCGGATCTCCACCGCCGTCTTCGGTGACACGCCGGCCGGGCTGCGGGTGGTGTCGACGCTGGTCGGCATGGCCACCGTCGTGGTCGTAGCGCTCATCGCCCGCGAGCTCGGCGGCGGGCGCGGACCGCAGCTGCTCGCCGCGCTCTGCACGACCGCCTCCGGCTACGTGCTCGCGGTCGACCACATGGTGTCGACCGCGACCACCGACCTGCTCGTGTGGGTGCTGGTGTGCTGGCTGGCGCTGCGGCTGCTGCGCACCGGCGACGGCCGCTACTGGGTGCCGGCCGGCCTGGTGGCCGGCGTCGGGCTGCTGAACAAGTACCTCGTGCTGCTGCTGGTCGGCGCGCTGTTCGTGGCACTGCTGCTCGGCCCGTCGCGGCGGCTGCTGCGCAGCCGGTGGCTCGCGGCCGGGCTCGCGGTCGCCGCGGTGGCCGTCGTACCGAACCTGTGGTGGCAGGCGGCGCACGACTGGCCGCAGCTGACCGTTGCCCGGGGCATCAGTTCCGACGACGGGACGGAGAACCGGGTGCTGTTCGTGCCGATGCAGCTGCTGCAGCTGTCGCCGTTCCTGGTGTCGTTCTGGGTGGCCGGGCTGGTGCGGCTGTGGCGGCGGCCGGAGCTGCGCTGGGCGCGGCCGCTCGCGGTGGCCTACCCGGTGCTGGCGGTAGCGGTGGTCGCGACCGGTGGGAAGCCGTACTACGCGCTCGGGCTGCTGCTGGCGATCACCGCGGCCGGCTGCGAGCCGGTGCTGCGGCGGGCCCGCGACGGGCGGGGCGTCGTACGACGCCGGCCGGTCGCGGTCACACTCGCGCTCGCGGCCGCGACCTCGGCGGTGATCACGCTGCCGGTGCTGCCCGCGGACGCGCTCGGACCGGTGCTGCCGATCAACAAGGAG
The DNA here is from genome assembly GCA_036506875.1 of Kribbellaceae bacterium. GTDB lineage: Bacteria > Actinomycetota > Actinomycetes > Propionibacteriales > Kribbellaceae > DASRHY01. The sequence goes on from DASXRB010001059.1 coordinate 5,700, forward strand.
CAGGGTGAGCAGGTCGGCTGGCGCGAGCTCACCGCGGCCGTCGCGGCAGCGTGGGACGACATCCCGCCGGACGAGCGGGGGCGGGCGGTGATCTTCGCCGGCAACTACGGCGAGGCCGGCGCGATCGAGCGGTACGGCGCCGGCTGGGCGCTGCCGGCGCCGTACTCCGGCCACATGAGCTACGCGGACTGGCGGGTGCCGCCGGACGCGATGAACGGCCCGGTGCTGCTGGTCCACCAGTCCGGGGCCGGGCGCCTGGACCGCTGGTTCACGGACTGCCGTGAGGTCGGCCGGGTCGACAACGGCCACGGCGTCGACAACGAGGAGCAGGGCTCCCCGATCCTGCTCTGCTCCGGTACGACGAAACCCTGGTCGGCGCTGTGGCCCGACCTGCGGATCTTCTACTGACCCGAGCCGGTCGCGCGCCGGGCGAGGTAGAGCATGGTGTCGACGTCGGAGACGATCCGGTCGCCGAGGCCGGCGCGGATGTCGTCGAACAGCGCCTCGCGCACGGCGGCGTCGAGCAGCACGTAGATCGAGTGCGTGCTGAGGTAGTCCAGGTACTCCTCGACCGTCTGCGTGCGCACCCACGTGTAGAGCCGGCTCTCGCCGTCGGCCAGGGCCGGCTGGTCGTCGGCCTCGGCCCAGACCAGGTCGGGCGGCTGGACCGGCTTCTGGTCCTGCCAGACCTGCGGGGCGTGCCGCTCGTGCGCGGTCCGCAGCACCTCGGCCGCCGCCTCGTCGGCGGGCGGTCCATGTTCCAGAAGAACGCGAGCGCCGTCCGTCTCCGCGACCCGGGCGCGCAGCACATCGGCCATCTGCGCGTCCGGGTAGCCCGGCCGGGCGCGGTCGTACAGCTCCGCCACCGACCCGAACGCCCGCCGCCGATCCGCCCATTCGCTCATTCGCGCGCCCTCTCGCCGGACGGCGACCTTAGCGGGTGATGGGGTCTGCGATGCGCAGGGGCATCAGCAGCGGCCGGTAGAGCGCGAACGCCAGAGCGGCGAAGACGACCGTGAACGCGGCGAACCCGGCCGTCGCACCGAGCGACGCGTCCGGGTCGTCGTTGACGTACATGGTCACGCCCATGCCGGTCACCGAGGCGCCGAGCAGCACGTATGCGCCGACGATCGCGTACATCGGGGCGCGGGCCGACCCGGCGCCGCGCAGCAGCCCGACACCGCTGACCAGCGCCGCCGGCATGACGATGCCCAAGTCCATCAGCGTGACCAGCCAGAACGCGGTCGGGCTGGACAGGTACTCGGTGCGGGTCGGGTTGTCGCGCAGGGCGTCCACCAGGGTGGGCAGGTGCTGACCGGCCAGGAACAGCACCACCGCCAGCAGCGCAACAGCGGCGAGGCGCTCCAGCCGCCACGACGGCACCGGCAGCAGAGCCGGATCGATCCGGCGCCAGGCGGCCACCGCGACCCCACCACTGAGCACGAACCCCGCGTATAGCAGCGGGAAGTACCGCTCGTTGTTGCCCGGCAGCCGCAGGTACTCCTCGCCCACGACCAGCTGCGTGAACGTGTAGGTCGCGAACAGGGCCGGCGCCAACGCCAGCACCGGCGCGGCCGGATGCCCACGCCACGCCAGCACGCCGACGAGGACGCACACCGGCGCGACCAGCAGCAGCGCCGCCGCGTCGCCACCGATCACCTGGTTCAGAGTCGTGTCGGAGGTGTGGTAGCGGATGGCGCCGGCGCCGAACGGTCCCAGCAGCGAGCTCGCGGCGATCACCGCGCCCAGCAGGAGTAGTCCCGAACCCAGCCCTCGTTGTGTACGCACGGCGTCTCCCTCGGTGCGCGGCTCCAGCTCCGATCGGTTGTCAGCACCAGCCCACACCCGCGGTCCGGCGTGGGGTCATAGACGAAAGACCCGAGCCGGTCGACCTTTGACCCGTGCCGAGCGCGGAAGATCGCGCGGCAACGATGACGGGCTGGCCGCGACGGACCAGCCGGCTTGACTGCGAGCGCGTGGCTCGTGCACTGCCAGCTACGGTGGGCGATACTGGGTTCGAACCAGTGACCTCTTCGGTGTGAAGGCGGATCCGCCGTACCAGCCACTGTCGGCAGCCCGCGTGCCCGCTCAGTTCGCACAACGCGCGCCTGATGCCGCGCAGCAGCATCCACGTGGTTCGCTGCCTTTGTGCTGCCTCCCAGCCCGGGGACCGGACGACTCCAGGGTCGCGTGGTAGACGGCCAACGCATCACAAAATTTGGCCTGGGTCTGTACGTCAGAGGACGTGACGTACAGACTTACTCGCTGTCACACTTGCTCGAGCTGGGGGGAACCAGCGTTGTCTATCACGTCG
>DASXRB010001060.1:0-1668 GCA_036506875.1 Kribbellaceae bacterium
ACACCGCGCTACCGGATTACATTTGGGTTCCACGCAGGACTTGAGAGGACGACCCATGCCCGACGTCACCGCCGGCGCGCCCGGTGCGATGACCGAGTTCGAGGCGCAGTCGTGGCCGATCGACGCCGCGTCCGAGAGCCTCGCGCAGGTCATCGAGGGGTTCGCGCTCGGCGACACCCGGCCGCTGGTGATCGGTGACGGCGACCGCCCGGTCCTCGTCGTCCTCGCGATCGCCGACCTCGCCGACTTCCGGGCCCGCGTCACGCACCTGCTCAGCAACCCGGTGGACGCCGGCTGGCTGCGGTACCACCTGCGCTCGCACAGCGACGGGATGAGCCCGGAGACCCTGGTCGAGCTGCTCGGCGTGGACACCGACCACGGCCTGACCTCGCTCTGCAGCCAGGTCAGCGTCGAGCAGGCCGCCGTCCTGCTGCCGGACCACCTGCGCCGTGCCGAGGACGGCGCGAACCCGCTGATGCTGATCGGCGACGGCCGGATGGCGACCGCCGCGCTGATCTCGTACGACGCGTTCGCGGTGCTGCTCGACATGGAGGGCGAGGCCCGGCAGATCGCCGAGCGCGAGGAACGCGGCGACGAGTTCGAGCCGGACCTGTCCCCCACCGGGCTGGAGGAACTGGCCGCCCGGCTCGGGCCGGTCTCGGTGCAGATCGTCCAGCAGATCAACGCCGAGAAGGACCACCCGCCGATCGTCTACAACCTCAACTTCGAGGCCGACCTGGTCGAGCACCTCACCGACCTGGAGGCCCGCGCGCAGGCGACGCCGGGCGGCGGCGCGTACGACGAGCTGCGCGCGACGCTGCGGTACCTCGACGAGCTGCGCTCCGGCGGCGACGAGTCCAACGGCATGGAGGCGCCGTACGTGGAGGCCGACGAGCTGGCGGGAGAGCTGGAGACCCTGCGCGCGCACTTCCGCAACGGCGCCGACGACCCGTTCCTGGTCGGCATCGAGGGCAACACCCTGGCCGGGCTGATCTCGTACGACGTCTACTGCCTGCTGCAGCAGGTCTCGGTCGAGCTCGGCGGCAGCCCGCAGGCTCCCGTGCTCCCGCTGCCGGGTGTCGAGGGCGGCCCGGTGGTGCAGCCGTTCGAGATCGCCGTCCACCTGTGCGCGGCCGTCGTCGAGGACATCGCCGCCGGCGAGGGCTCGATGCTGTTCATCGCCGACGAGGACGGTGCGCCCGAGCTGGTCCTCGCACCGATCCAGTGGCTGTGGGCGTACGTCGACCACCTCGACACCAGCGAGCTCGGCAGCACCGGCGCCTGACCCGCCGTCGTACGACGGGCCGAGGCGTCGTACGACGATCAGCGCAGCGCGGCGCGGCCCGCCTCCAGCCGGGCCACCGGGACCCGGAACGGCGAGCAGGACACGTAGTCCAGCCCGACCTCGTGGAAGAAGTGCACGCTGTCCGGGTCGCCGCCGTGCTCGCCGCAGATGCCGAGCTTGAGGTCCGGCCGGGTCGCGCGGCCGCGCTCGGCGCCGAGCTTGACCAGCGCGCCGACGCCGTCACGGTCGATCGACTCGAACGGCGACACCGCGAACACGCCCTTGTCCAGGTACGTCGAGAAGAACGCGCCCTCGACGTCGTCGCGGCTGAAGCCCCAGGTGGTCTGGGTCAGGTCGTTGGTGCCGAAGGAGAAGAACTCCGC
>DASXRB010001061.1:0-3730 GCA_036506875.1 Kribbellaceae bacterium
GTTCCGGGAGATGCTGCGGGTGCTCAAGCCGGGCGGCCGGTTCGCGATCTGCGGCGAGCCGACCCGGTACGGCGACTTGGTCGCCCGCCGGCTGTCCCGGGCCACCTGGTGGGCCGCCACGCACCTCGCCAGGTTGCCGGGGCTGGAGTCCTGGCGCCGCCCGCAGGCCGAGCTCGACGAGTCCTCCCGCGCCGCCGCGCTCGAGGCCGTCGTCGACCTGCACACGTTCGACCCGGACACGCTGAAGCGGATGGCACTGCGCGCCGGTGCCGTGGACGTCGACACCGTGACCGAGGAGCTCCTCGCCGCCTGGGCGGGCTGGCCGATCCGCACCTTCGAGTGCGCGGTGCCGGAGGACAAGCTCGGCGTCGGCTGGAGGATGTTCGCCTTCCACACCTGGCAGCGGCTGTCCAAGGTCGACAAGCTCCTCACCGGCATCGTCCCGGACGAGCTCTACTACAACGTCTCCATCACCGGAGTCCGGCCCTGACCGCACAGCGGGGGGACAATGTGTCGATGCGAATGCTGAGTACGGAGAACCTGCGCTGGGTGCTGCGGCACCGGGCGTGGACGCCGTACTACCTCACGCGGTACTGGCGGTTCGCGCTGTTCCGGCTGCGGCACCCCGAGGTCGTCACCGAGGGATTCGTGTTCCTGGGCAAGGACGTCGAGGTCTGCGTCCGCAAGGGCTACGGCCGGCTGGTGCTCGGCAAGTGGGTGCACCTCGGCGACAACACCCGGCTGCGCGCGCACGAGGGCACGCTGCGGATCGGCGACAAGGTGGTGTTCGCGCGCGAGGTCACCGTGAACTGCTACCTCGACATCGAGATCGGCGCGTCCACGCTGGTCGCGGACTGGGTCTACATCTGCGACTTCGACCACCGCACCGAGGACATCACGGTGCCGATCAAGGACCAGGGGCTGGCGAAGTCGCCGGTGCGGATCGGCCCGGACTGCTGGCTGGCCACCAAGGTCACGGTGCTGCGCGGAACGGACGTCGGCCGCGGCACGGTGATCGCGGCGAACAGTGTTGCCCGCGGCACCATCCCGTCGTACAGCATCGCCGCCGGCGTGCCCGCCCGGGTGGTGAAGGACCGCGCTGCGGCGTACGTCCGGCGGCTGGATCCGCAGCTCGGCCGTGACGCGACGGCAGGCGCCGTCGTTCCTTCGGACATGAGGCCGCCGCGTGGCGACCACGGGCCGGGAAGTCACGGCGAGGGGTCGCGAAGCTACTCGGCGGTCGGGCACTATGTCCCGGACGTCATCGGAGAGGAGACCCGGCATGGCTGAGCGGACCAAGGCCGACGGGGACGGAGCGCCCCAGGAGAAGTCGGCCGCAGCCGCACTCGACGAGGCCGCGAACGGTTCGTCGACGCCGATCTCGGACGCACGCCTGAAGACGGCGGCGGCCGAGGGGCCGGGGGACGAGCCGGAAGCCGGAGCGAGTGAGGACGCCGGGGCGAGCCCGGATCCGGTGACGCCCGAGGAACCGGCGACGAACGTGAGGGCTGACGCGGTGGCCGACCCGGAGGAGGCGAAGCCGGCCGTGAAGACCGCAGCCGACATCGTGGCGGAGAACGAGGCCAGGAAGGCCGCCGAGGCGGAGGCCGGCAAGACCGGCGCCGCGGCGCAGCCCGAGCCCGTGACGACCGCCTCGGCCAAGCCGCAGCCGGCTCCGGCCCCGAAGCCGGCGGTCGCGGCGAAGGCCGGCGAGAAGACCGACGGCAAGGGCCGGGCAGCGATGTCCGCGGCCGGCCGCGGGGTGAGCAAGGCCCGCAACTGGATCGCGTCGGCCGTCTGGCTGATCGCGGTGGTGTGCGCGGCCGTGCTCGCGCTCGGCGCGCTGTTCACCGCGCTCGACCAGGCCAACGAGAGCAACACGATCGTGTCCTGGGTACTGAACCGCGGGCACGACCTGGTCGGCCCGTTCGACGACGTGTTCGAGCTGAAGACCGCGAAGACCACCCTGCTGGTCAACTGGGGCATCGCGGCGGTCGCCTACCTGGTGGTGGGCAAGATCGCCGAGCGGTTCATCCGCCCCTGACGCTCATCGCGTGCGGGTCGCGACCACGACGAGGTCGAGTGCCGCGTCGAGATCGCGGCCCGCGTCGATGACGAAGTCGCCGTACGACGTGGAGCCGACGAGCTCCGCCAGGTGCGGCGGCCACGTGTCCGGCGGACCGGACAGCTGCGCGGCGACGCAGGAGCCGTGTGTTCTCTCCCACTCCGTGAGGCGTGGCCCGTGCCACACACCGGCTACCTGGTCCACCCGCAGCCGCGCGCCGACCAGCTCGCTCAGCTCGGCGGCCGTCAGCTCCTTGGTGTGGTAGCAGTTGCCCTCCGGGAACGTCAGCGTGTTCGGCGTGCTGATCACCACCGTGCCGCCCGGCCGGACCACCCGGGCGCACTCGGCGACGAACGCCGGCTGGTCCCACAGGTGCTCCACGGTCTGCATCGAGACCACCACGTCGTACGACGCGTCGCGCAGCGCCTGCCGCACCAGATTCCCTTGCAGACAAGGGATCCCGGGGTAGGTCCGTCGTACGTGGGTCAAGGTCGGGAGGTCGTAGTCGACGGCGTGCACCGCGGCGCCGAGCTCGCGGCGGAGCAGCTCCGCGCCGTACCCCTCGCCGCAGCCCGCGTCGAGCACCCGGGCGGGCGCGAGGTCGCGGGCGAGGCCGGCCACCCAGCGGTACGCGACCTCGTGCCTGGCGAACCAATAGGCCTCATGCCAGATCCCGGGGGCCGTCCTCTCGCCGGTCAGCGGTAACGTCTCGGTCACCAGGTCAGCCTAGGTCCGCGAGCGCGTGACCGAGCACACTGTGACAGGTCTCGCACGGGCCGCAAGTTCACTCGCGAGTAACCTCCGTGGCAGTCTGGGGAGCGACCGCACAGAAGAAGGGGTCCTACACGCTATGAAGATCGTCGTCTGCGCGAAGTTCGTGCCGGATGCCACCGCGGACCGGCGGTTCCGGTCGGAGGACAACACGGTCGACCGCGCCGGAGTCGACGGGCTGCTGTCCGAGCTCGACGAGAACGCCATCGAGGCCGCGCTGACCATCGCCGAGAACACCGGTGACTCCCAGGTCACGGTGCTGACCGTCGGGCCGGACCAGGCCGTCGACGCCGTCAAGAAGGCGCTGCAGATGGGTGCCGACGCCGGCGTCCACGTGGTCGACGACGCCATCCACGGCTCCGACGCGCTGGCCACCTCGCTGGTGATCGCCAAGGCGCTTGACAAGCTCGAGTACGACCTGGTCGTGTTCGGCATGGAGTCCACCGACGGCACCATGGGCGTCGTGCCCGCGATGGTCGCCGAGCGGCTCGGGCTGCCGGCCGTCACGCTCGGCTCCGCGGTCACCGTGGACGGTACGACGGTGCGGATCCGCCGCGACGGCGACGCGTCCAGCGACACCGTCGAGGGCACGGTGCCGCTGGTGCTGAGCGTCACCGACGCCGCCAACGAGCCGCGGTACCCGTCCTTCAAGGGCATCATGGCCGCGAAGAAGAAGCCGGTGCAGAGCTGGTCGCTGGGCGACCTGGGCGTCGCCGCCGAGCAGGTCGGCGCGTCCGCCGCCTGGTCGCAGGTCACCGCGGTGACCGCGCGCCCGCCGCGCAGTGCGGGCACGATCGTCACGGACGAAGACGGCAGCGGCGCCAGCCGGCTCGTCGAGTTCCTGTCCACCAACAAGTTCCTCTGAGGAGTCTGAGGATGTCGAACGTACTGGTT
>DASXRB010001062.1:0-2139 GCA_036506875.1 Kribbellaceae bacterium
CCTCGACCGGAACCGGCGCGAGCGCCGGATCGGTGAGGGCGACCAGCCGTACCCGCGACGACGTCCCGGCGCGAAGCCCCAGCAGCCGCGCGACCGCGACGAGGAACCCCGGCGACCGGCCCGTGAACCCCGCTGCCGGGACCGTGCCCTCGCCCGCGTCCTCGCCCGATGCCCCCGTTCGGACCCACACCGTCTCGCCGTCAGCGACGCCCCCGCGCACAACCCAGCCGCCGGCCCGCACCTCGACCCGGATCTGCAACCCCGACGCATCAGTCGTGACGTCGACCAGCCCCGTCGGGGTGCGCCCGTCGGGGGCGAGCACCTGCGCGTTGTAGCGCCAGCCCACCGGACCCGGCGCGCAGGAGAACCGTTCATACGCGACCACCGTCCCGTCCTGGTCGCGCAGGCTGTACAGACCCCTCGGCACGTCCCCAGTCTCCCCCACACCCCGACGCCACCGAAGACGTCGCGCCGTCCAGCCCGAGACAGCGGACCGTGCAGGTCGGACCGTGGTCAGCCTGGAAGTGGGTCGTAGGCCAACATGTACAGTTGCGCGGCACTGGCCGGGTCTGTGTACGTCAGTTACGGGTCCGCACCAGCATCCGGTCTCTTCCTGTCATGGCCGCCGATCGTGCCGAAGTGCGGACGTCCCCGTCGCGGGATTCTCACTGACGTCCGGGCCGAGGAATGCGTAGCTTTCTCGTCCGTCGTCATAGTCGCCTCGCGCTACCGGCCTTTGGCGCGACTCCAAAGCTCGGCGCTTGGCTTCTCCGTGGACGCTCGCGGTGTCGAGCTCCAGTCCATGCAGCCACGGCTCGTGCCGCAGCGCATCGGTTAGCAGGTGTATCGCTCGACGAGCGTGCGCTGAACACCAGCCTCGGTGCCGGTGCCGGTGTAGTAGTAACCCACCGCCCACATCGTCGACCCGGCGTGCGCGACGCCGAGCAGGACGTTGGCGATGGCCAGGGTGCTGCTCGGCGACGGGTTGGCGTTGCCGGCTGCCAGGCGCTGCCATTCGGTGCCGGTCCAGCGCAGCGCATAGGTGAATTGTCCGGAGTAGCCGACGGCGATCACATCGTCGGCGGCGCGCACGGCCACGCCGTTGAACGCTCCGGGATCCAGATCGGCCGCGTGGTGCTGTTCCCAGCTGGTACCCGTGAAGCGGTATCCGATCGGGTACCGGACGCCGCCGCTATAGGGGTTTTGTATGTAGGAGCCGACCGCCCACACCGCACCCCGCCCGGCCTGCACGTCGGCGGCGAACTGCGCACCCGCGGCGGGCACTGTCCAGGCGCTGCCGTCGAAGTGCCAAGCATCGTAGTCGCCGACCGCCCACACGTCGCTGGCCGACACGGCGACCACGCCGGTGCGGGTGGAGGATTCAAAGAACTCGAAGTTCGGCGGCCCCGGCCGCAGCGACCAGGACACCCCATCGAAGTGCAGCAGCAGACCGCGCGCACTCACCCCGCCAAACGGCGAACCGCCCACGGCCCACACGTCCCAGGCCGAGACGGCGGCCACGTCGAGGAGCGCGTTGTACGCGCCGGGGAACGTGTAGTTCGGGCTATCCACGATCGACCACACCGCGCCGTTCCAATGCATGGTCAACGTCTGGTAGGGGGTGTCGTAGCTGACCGTGTACCCGACCGCCCACACATCGTCAGCAGCGATCGCCGTCACCCCGCGCAGTGAGTTGATCTGGTTGCGGTCGGTGCCGGTCAGCCGGTTCGGACTCGGCACAATCGTCCAGGTCGTCCCGTCGAAATGCTGGATCAGCGTCCGCAACGCCCCGCCGCCGTCGACGAGGTACTCGCCGACAGCCCACGCGTCGGTCGCCGACAGCACCGCCACGTCGAACAGCGTGTTGTCCAGCCCGCTCGCGTTCGGGCTGGCCACCACCGCGAACCCACAGGTTGAGCCCGGCGTCGGCGACGCGGACGGGGATGGCGATGGCGATGGCGATGCCGACGGGGTCGGTCGGGGCTTCGGCGGCCGTTTGGCATCGGCCGGCGGCGCCGCGGCACCCCACAACAGCACACCGGCTGCGACCGCAGCCAGCCCGGCCAGCGGCCGGCCACCCAGCCGCATCGTCCCGCCCATGCCCGTCACGCTAGGCGGCGCGGCCCCCGGCAACTCTTA
>DASXRB010001063.1:0-11527 GCA_036506875.1 Kribbellaceae bacterium
GGGCGATCGCCCAGGCCGCGACCGGTAACGAGCCGGGGAGGCGCAGCGATGACGACGACCTCTGACACCACGAGCAACGCGGCCGGTACGGTGGAGCAGCTGGAGCTGGCGCGGATCGCGCCGCACCCGGACAACCCGCGCAGCGCCTGGGGCGACATGGATGGCCTGCAGGCCTCGCTGCGGGCCCGCGGCCTGATCCAGCCGATCATCGTGGTTCCGGTCGCGGCGTTCCTCGAGGCGCGGTCGGACACCGACACGGGGTCGCTGGGGGAGGCGCAGTACGTCGTGTACGCCGGTCACCGGCGACGCGCGGCCGCGCTCGGGCTCGGCTGGTCGACGATCCCGGCGCTGATCCGGCCGGACATGGCGACTAGCGCGGCCGCGACGTTCGTGTCGGAGAATCTCCACCGCGAAGACCTGACGCCGCTGGATGAGGCCGCGGCGTACGCGACGCTGCGAGACGACGGCCTGTCGCAGCGGCAGATCGCCACGGAGTGCGGCGTGAGCCAGTCCCACGTCAGCAAGCGGCTGAACCTGCTGCGGATGCCGCAGGGTGCACAGGACGCGCTCGCCGCCGGCCGCATCACAATCGCCGACGCCGGGAAGCTCGGAACGCTGTCCGGCGACGCCCAGGTCGACGCGTGGGAACTGGTCGTGTTCCAGCGCTACGGCGTCGACAACGCGGTCTACACGATCGAACGCCGGATCGCGGACCGGAAGGCGATCGAGAAGGCCCGTCGGCAGGCCGACCACGAGGGTGTCGATCTGGTCGACGACCCGCAGAAGGTGTTCGGCCGTGGCTACTGGGATCACCGGCTGTACGACAAGAAGGACGTCGAGAAGGCGCGGAAGGCTGGCACGCTGCGCGCCGCGGTCACGCCGCGAGGTCTGGATTACTTCACCACTGACGCCCCGAAGAAGCGCCGCAGCCAAGACGACGACCAGGCCGCCCGCAAGCGGGCCGCGAAGGCCCGTGGCGCGGCGTTGGCGCAGATGGTGGCCAAGCCGCCGGCCGCCAAGCAGCTTGGCGCCGAGCTCGCGGCCGCAATCGTGCACGGCCGCACCGGTCACACCGATGCGCTGAACCTGGTCCGGAAGTGGCTGCTGAACCAGTTCCCGCAGCCGGACAAGAAGCCGGGCTCCTATCAGACCGAGTACGACGCCTGGCGGGACGCGCTCCTCGAGGCGGACTGGCCGTGGATCGCGTGGGCGATGACGATCGCTGCGACCGAGATCGACGCAAAGTCGCAGTGGAAGGTCTGGGGCCCGCGGGAAGCCGCGCATGTCCGGCGCCTGGTCGACGCGGTCGGGTACGAGCCGACCGAGTGGGAGACCGAGCAACTGGCCCGGATCGACCGCGCGGTCACCGAAGCCGCTGAGGGTGATTCCGCCAGAATCACCGACGGCCCGGATCACGCCGGCGCCGACAACGCGTACGACCCCGACGACCCGGACTACAACTGGATCGACGACGACGTCGACGTCGACCAGGGGGTGGCGTCATGACGTCGACGACGAACACCACGACCAGCAGCGCGTCGACCACCGCGGCGGCTCCGGCCACCGTGGTGCCGGCGCTGGATCCGGCGGCCGCGCTCGAGGTGGCGTGGCGGCTGTGCGACCACGCCGGCGCCGAGATCACCAAGGCCGACACCAAGGCCGGCCTCGCGCTGACGATCGAGCTCGCGGCCCTGGCCGCGGTCATCGACGGCCGGGCCGGATCCGGGGGAGCGGCGCTGTGGGCCGGCGGGCTGTGCCTGGCGGCCGCGGTCGTACTCGCCGTCCTGGTCGTGCTGCCGGCAATGCCGCCGCGCGGCAGACCGGACGCGGATCACTGGCTGCACTTCGGCGCGGTACGACGGCTGTCGGCCGCCGAGCTTGCGGCCCGGCTCCGCGACGTCAACGTGCTGGATCCCGCCTGCCGGCAGGCCCGCGCGCTGTCGGCGATCGCGCACCGCAAGCTCACCTGGTTGCGCTGGTCGCTGCTGGCCGCCGTGCCCGGCGTACTGCTGGTCGCCGCGGCGACCGCAGGCCTGGGCGGTGGTGTCCGATGACCCCGCAGCAGACCCCGGCCGTGCCGCTGACCGAGCACGAGCTGCAGCTGGTGCTCATCCAGCTGGCGTCGTACGTGCGTACCGTCGCGATGGATGTCGTCCGCAGTTCACCTGACATCGTGCAGGTCTCCTACAAGGTCGCCGGCCTGGTGCGGTCCGAAGGCAGCGGCGACCACGTCGTCAAGCGCGTCCTGGTCCAGCACGACCCGACCCGGATGACCGACGCCGAGCTGGAGGCGCTATCGAGCGCGATGCTCGCCGAGCTCACCGACCGGGCCATCGCCCGGGCGCAGGCCGACACACCGGGACAGGAGTCCGACCGATGACCGCCGCCGAGCACGTCGACCAGGTCGTCGCGGCCGCGGCACCAGGCCGGATCCGGCAACGCCGTACGAAGGGTTGGCGCAAGCCGGCCGGAGTCGTCTGCTTGGGTCGCGGCACCCGCTGGGTCAATCCCTGGGCCGTCGACGACCCGCACGCCCCGGCCGGCGCAACCCGCGCCGAGGTCGTCGGGCTGTTCCGCGACTGGCTGCTGTACCGCGACCCCGGGATGCAGGACGTGTACCGGGTCGGTCGGCACTCGTACGACCGGCGCTGGATGACCACGCAGCTGGCGGCCGGCGCGCTGCGCGGCAAGACCCTGGCGTGCTGGTGCCCGGTCGACGATCAGCCGTGTCACGCCGAAGTGCTGCTGCAGCTCGGCAACGCCGAGAACGTCGGCCGCATGACGCACGCTGAGCCCATGACGCCTGACGACCCGGCCGGTGGTGATCACGATGCCTGACCGCACGAGTCCGACGCCGGCGCAGCTCCGCGACCTGGTCGCGGCCGCCGTCGAGCTGGCCGACCGGATCGACGCGACGCTGGCCGCGCTGCGAGCCGACAGCGACGAGCACCGGCGCCGGGCCGGGTTCCGGCTCGACGAGGCCTCCAGCTCGGTACGGCAAGCCGCCGGCGAGCTCGAGAAGACCGCCGGCGACCTGGCCCGGATCGCCGCCGTACCGGCCGACGCGTGCGGGCTGCCATGGGGCGTGTGCCCCGAGCACGGCAACACCCTGACCAGCAGCGGTGGCCGCACCCAGTGCACCGCGCCCGGCTGCGGCCGGACCTGGGGATACGACCGGCTCGCCGGACCGTGCCCGGAACCGATCACACACCACGTCGTCGACGCCCACGGCGACAGCTTCGACTGCTGCACAGGCCACGCGATCGGCGCCCGGGCGCAGCTGGTCGGGGCCACCATCACCGCGATCACTGAGCAGACGTAGAACCCGCAGGCTGTCCGTCGTACCGAGTAGCGTGCCAAAAGGATCCGCCGAGCCTCCCCGCTCGGCGGGTCTCTGCGTTGCAGGAGCAGGAGTGAGGCGCCCGGGGAAGAGTTGTTCGCAGATTCACCCCAGGCCGTGTGGGCGGGTGGGTGACAGCTGACGTTCGAGTGCGGCGATCCGGTACGCGACCGTGGGCCGAGACGCCGGCGCGGTCTGGATCTGCCGGGCCTGCCAGCCGTACAGGGTCTCCAGCAGTCGCGGCCCGTACCCGAGGTCGGCGGCCGCGCGGTCCGCGCGCAGATCGTCACGGCGGTCCAGCCAGCCCAGCATTGGGCCCGCGGCCGCGGTGACCACGATCACCACCAGCCACGCCACCAGGTCGCCCCAGCGGCCTAAGAGCAGGGCCGACAGCAGCAGCCCGGCCAGGCCCGCGGCGATCGCGCCGACGGCCAGACACCCCAGTGCCGGGACCCGGCGCAGCACCGGCTTGACCCGGCGGGCCGCGACCGCGACCGCGCGCGCCGGCAGTGACCACCACAGCAGCACCGACCGCACCCGGTCCCGGCCGCCGAGCACGTGCCCGAGCACGTGCGCGAGCACCGCCTCCAGGTGCGCGTCCGGCAGCACGTACAGCGCGGCCCGGGTCACCGCCACCACCCGCCCGGTCCGCGGCGGCACGCTCAGCTCGTCGCCGGCGTCGGCCACCCACAGCGCGTACCGATCCCCGGGTACCCCGGCCCGGTCGGTCACCGCCGCCCACAGCGGCCCCAGCTGGTGCAGCTCCACGATGCTCGCCGGCGTCAGCCCGAACACCCACCGTGCCGCCGCCGGCTCCGCGGCCGGCCACCACGCCAGCGTGCCGCTGGCCAGCCAGGCCGCCATGATCAGCCAGTACGCCGCCGCGTCGACGTCGACCAGCAGGTTCGCGGCCGCCGACACCACCAGGAACGACCACCCGACCCACAGCGCACCCCGTGCCAGATCGGACCCGACATCCACAGCCCGAGGCGCCCGGCCCGGCCCGTCGGCGCCCAGCTCACGATCCCCGTTCATGCCCGCCAGCATCACCCACCACCAGGCCGCCGGCCGAACCCCGCCCAGCCTCCGGGGTGTCGAGCCGGAGGTAGGGGACCAGGCGTCTGTCCGCGGGATACCGGGCCATGCCCCGGGTGCAGAGCGGTTGCTGTGCGTCGTACGACGAGCTGGTGACGGTTCACGCCGCGGCCTTCGGCGCGCGCGGCGTACCGGGCCGGCCGGACCCGCCGGTGACCTCCGCCGGCGGTCGTCCCCCGTAGCCGATTCACCGGCGCGTGACGGGTACAGCGGGCGTGATCTCGCCCGGCGGGTCCGAGACGACCATGATGACGGTCCCGCCGGCGACGCGCGGCCGGTTGTCCACAGGCCCGCTACCGCCGCTTGGCCGGTCGCAGCTCGCTGGCCGGGTGCCAGCTGGACCGGCCGGCCTCGTCGCGGACCAGGCCCCACCACTCGGCGCCCTCCTGTACCCAGACCTCGAGGACGGCGCCGGGCTGCCACTGGGCGACGTCGACGGGCTGCGGCGTGTCCAGCCGGCGCACCGTCGACGCGTCGCGCGGCCCGTACGCGCCGTACTGGATCTCCAGCTGGTTCGCCTTCTCGTGCGCGACGTCTTCGGTCAGGTCGTCAGCCGACCGCAACCCGTTCAGGCTGCCGTCGACCACGCCGTATCCACGATCGGTACGACGCACTCCGAACCTGCCGAACCTGCCCATGCCGGTCATGATCCCACAATCACTCGAACAAAGGTTCGAGTGATTCAAGCCGACTGCACTAAGGTATTCGCCACGCGATACGGGCGTCAGGCCTGCCGCTGGCCGCCTTGCAGGTAGGCCCGGAACTCGCGGCCGGCGGCCAGTCCCTCGATGATCCGGACCTGGGCGAAGGCGGTCCGGAAGCCGGCCGACACGGGCTCGTCGACGACCCGGTAGACGCTGCCGGCGACGGTGAACTCCAGCCCGAGCTCGATCCGTTCCGTGGCCAGCAAGAACTCGCCCGGCCTGACCCGGATCGCCTCGACCCAAGCCGCCACAAGACCAGACTGCTCTGGTGTCCGAGGCCGCTCAAGCCCACAGCCGGGACCCAGCGAACGGAACAACGCCAACCAGGTACACCTATGCATCACGATCCGACGGCGTCCCGACGCGGGTTCTGTGCGCGTCTCACTCGGGCAGCTACGCCGCGAACTTAGACGCGAGTCTGTAGAAAACTTAGACGCGTGTCTCTGGGCAGTGTGCCGGGATCTCTACGCGTACTAGTCGCATGCAAGCGTGGAAGCTATATGTGTACTAGTACGTCCACAAGCGCAACTTTCATCCCCACTAGCAAGAACACTTCTTTGGGAAAGTTTGGGATCTGTCTAAATCAGAACGCTAAGCATGTCTACACTAGGTACTGGTAGACCCGACTCCGATCGTGAGATCGAAGCCGGGTCCACCAGGCCTCACGGGTGCCGGCTCGCGCTAGCACCCACCGCTGTGGAGACGCAGGTAGAGGCTGATTGCGGGCGGGGCCAGGTGGTAGATGACAGATGCAACCTGTCTCACCTGGACCCCGCCCCACCTCTTCCGCTTCCGCGGTTTCTGTGAGGGATGCCCTT
This sequence comes from Kribbellaceae bacterium, assembly GCA_036506875.1. Lineage (GTDB taxonomy): Bacteria > Actinomycetota > Actinomycetes > Propionibacteriales > Kribbellaceae > DASRHY01. The sequence continues at coordinate 5,958 of DASXRB010001063.1, forward strand.
CGTCAGGGCCTTCCACAAGCACCACCGCCTCTCATTGGCCGGCTCACTCCGGAGTTTCCGGAGTGGACAGCCCGACGCGAGGCGATGGGCAGGTATCCGAGGAAAACCGGAGATCATGGCCGCCCTCGGAGGACCTGGGACAAGGCTATCTCGTGTCGTCCCCGATTGGGCTCAAGGTGAACCATTCCCATGTAGCCAGTGGATTACGGTGCGTGAACAGGGCGAAACTCGGAGCAGCGAACCGGCACGAAACCGGCACGAAACCGGGCCGATACCTGGGCGTATGTGTGCCGTACCTGTGGCATATCGGCGGCAAACCTGCCGAATTGGCGGATTGGTGGTTGTTCACCCAGTGTTCGACGCACGGTTTTTGGCTGTGATGCAGATCACGTTCCTCACTCCCGGGTGCGCGCCTCCCGAGTAACACAGAGGAGCGGTTGAGTTGCTGTGTGCGACTAGGCCAACCTCTCGATCGCCCCGGCTCAGTCGAGCGGATCGACGTCGTCCGGGCGCAGATCGGGGCGGTGTCGTACGTAGCGCAGCGGATGGCGCCAGGCGCCGGCCTGCAGCGCGGCGTCGGCGGTGACCTCCGCGACGACGTCGGGGGAGACCTTGGTCAGCGGCACGTTGGCGCTGTTGCGCGCCCACCGCCCGGCGCCGATCTCGTCCGGCCACGGGTGGTCCGGGCCGGCGGGTTCCAGCACGGCGCCGAGCTCGGCGGACTGCGCCGCGGTGAGCGGTACCGTGCGGCCGACCTGGACCAGCTCGGCGCCGCGGTAGCGGCCGGCGATCACCACGTCGGGCCGGTCGATCGGCCCGAGTACGCCGCCGACGATGACGTCGACGGTGTCGCGCCGCTTCACCTTCAGCCACTCGCGCCGGCCCGGGGCGTACCTCGAGGCCGTTCCCTTCACGACCAGGCCCTCGATGCCGAGCGCGTCGGGCAGCACGTCGAACCACTCGCGGGCCTCGTCGCCGTCGTACGTGACCGGTGACAGCTGCAGCGGCGGCGCCCACGCGGCCAGCGACTCCAGTCGGCCCCGGCGGGTCGTCCAGCGCTGCGACCGGATATCGATGCTGGCGGCCGCGAGTAGGTCGAACGCCATGTACGACGCTGGTGCGTGGGCCGCCAGCTGGCGGGCCTTGGCCGGCGAGGTGACCAGGCGCCGCTGCAGCTGGTCGAACGACAGCCGGCCGTTGTCGAGCATCACCAGCTCGCCGTCGACGACGCAGCCCGCCGGCAGGATCCGGCTGGCGGCCGCGGCGATGTCGGGAAACCGGTCGGTCAGGTCGGTGCCCTGCCGCGACCACAACACAGCCCGCTCGTCGGCGCGGACGATGACTGCGCGGTACCCATCCCACTTCGGCTCGAACGCGCAGCCACCCGGCAGCGCGTGCGGGCCCGGGATCTGCTCGACAGGCTTCGCCAGCGCGACCGCGACCGGGCCAGCCAGGTCTGCCGGCAGCCTGACCCGGTGTGCGGACGAACCGGCCATGCCAGCAGTCTCCGCGTCGTATCGGGTTGCAGCTCGACGCGACCTTAAGGGGTCGGCTGTGGTGCCGTTCCTGCCGTGGCGAGTCAAACAGCCCTCGCCCGCGGCCGACGGAGCACGACATGAGTGAACTCGGCGCCTTCGGGCGCGAGCATCCGGCATGGGCGGTGCTGGCCGTCATCGTTGTGGTGGCCGGCTCGGTCGTCATGGTCGTGATCAAGGACAGAGGCCGCACCCAGCGCAGAGCGATCGCCGGGGCCGAACGCCACGGTCCCGAGCTGCTGCGGGCGGTTCTGGAGCGGCTGGGCCTGTGCGGACCGCGCCGACCGCCGCGCAAATCGCGACGCCGGTCGAGCGCGCGTCAGCGGCGCCCACGTCGTCGCCTTGGCCCGGCCGACCCACCGCTTGACGGCACGTCCTGAACAGGTGTTCGAATAGAGGTGTGACGAGTCGGGGTATCGGAGACGTGAAGCGGGTCCTCGGCGATCCGCCGACCTGGGCGCAGATGGAGTTCCACCCCCAGCTGCCCAAGCTGCCGTTGAGGCATCCGGATCCGCTGGTGCTGTTCGTGGTCGGCGAGATCCGCCGGGTCGAACAGCAGGCCATCACCGAAGCCACGGAGTACCGGCACCGCGAGATGGGCGCCGCGCTGGTGCGGTACGCCCACTACGTGCTGGATCTGTGCGCCGGGTACCGCCGCGTCGTCGCCGCCTACCTCGACGCGCTCGATGCGCTCGACGCGACAGCGTGGCCGGCGACGGTGCCCGGCCTGACGGTCGGCAGATCGACCTGGACTCGCTGCGCGCCGCCGTCGTCGGTCTGGCCGCTACCTGGCGCAAAAGCCGCCGCTGGCGCGAGGACTGGTCAACCACCGCCCCCACTCAGGCCCGATAACCCGACTCAAGCCCAATATCCCGGCTTGTCAATGTCAGGATCTCCTGACATTGTATGTCAGGAGATCCTGACGCGAGGGGAGTGGAGTAATGGGCTGGTTGTCCGACGACCTGTGCAGGCACGAGGGCTACCTGGCGATGGAATTCGCCGATGGCGTGCGGGCCGGCGGCTCATCCGCCGCGGGAGCGATCGTGATGCAGTACGACGCCAAAGGCAACTACACCGGCCAGGACGAGATCCGGCCCTACGACGCGGTGGTGGGCTGGCGGCTGGTGTGCGACTGCATCCCTGCGTCGGTCTCGAACGACCAGTTGGCGCAGGACGGGTTCTTCGGCCGCCGCCAGGAGTGGATCGGGCCCTTGTGGGAGCGGGTGTCCAGCAAGGCCGAGGAAGACGTCGCCGCTCGCCGGATCTATGCCGACCCCGACGTCGGCGTCGGGATCCACGTCGACGACCGTGACGACGTCGAGACCGCGGCCCGCGCCGCCTGGCGATCCCTGCATGTCGACGCCGACCTCACCATCGCCGCGGTCGGCAGCGCCGCACACGCGGCCGCGGTCGCGCGCCGGGATCTCGACCAGGCCGTCGAGGCGGCCCGCGCCGCCGGCGCGAGCTGGGCCGACATCGGCCAGGCCGCCGGCATGAGCCGCCAGTCCGCACACGAACGCTGGGGCCGGTAACGACCGTGGCTGCATCGTGAGTCAGACGGCCTGAGCGTCGTGTTCCACGCCGTCACCAGCAGCGGACCGAACACCGAGCCGAGTCCAGGTGCGACCGGCACCTGCCCGCTGTGCGGAGGCCCGGTGCTGGCCAGGTGCGGAAAGGTCAACGTCTGGCACTGGGCACACCGAGCCGGCCAGGACTGCGACGCGTGGGCGGAACCGCTCACCGACTGGCACCGCGCCTACCAGCAGGTCGTGCCGCCCGAGCGTTGCGAAGTGATCATCGGCAGGCACCGCGCCGACGTCGTCGCCGCGACCGGGCACGTGCTCGAGCTGCAGCACAGCGGCATCTCCGTCGATGACATCGGCAACCGGGAGGCGCACTACGGCCCACGCATGGTGTGGTTGTTCGACGCCCGGGAGGCCTACGAAACAGAGCGGCTGACCATTCGGCGCGGCAAGAACGACGACTACGTCAGCTTCCGGTGGAAACACCCTCGACGCTCCGTGGTGTCCTGCCGGCGGCCGGTGCTGCTGGATCTTGGCGAAGGGCTGCTGCTCGCCGTCAAGAAGATCTATCCCGGGCCGCCGTGCCGTGGCTGGGGGTACATCTTCGAGACCGTTGACCTGTGGCGGTGGCTGCGTGACGGCACTGGCTTGACTGCACTGCGCTGGACCGGCGGTCAGCACCGCGACCTGGTCGATCGGATCGTTCGCGCAGCCACCTACCTCAGCGGTGGGCAGGCGCCGATCCTGGCGTCGAGCCAAGCCGACCGAGCCATCAAGGCGGCGCTGTTCGCTGGCGGCAACCCGAGCAATGCCGTGCGGGCCGCCCTGAGCGCAGCGCGGGATCACGTCCACCTGGCCGGGCTCCACGACCACGCCCAACTGAAACCCAGGTGGTCGGCCGCTGGACGGATCACCGTCGTCTGCCGGTGCGGCGACGTGCACAGCTACAAACTGGGGCCCGAGGACTATGACCGCTGGTCACGGTGGCGCGACGCCCAGGACTGGCCGCTCGCGTTTCAGGTGCTCTGCCCGGCTGCACCCGGGCGCTCCCACACCCTGCACGTGCCGGCCCCTCCACCTCATCCCTGGGGCGCCTGGGGCTAGCACGCCGGGCCAGCCGCGGCCGAGGTCGATGACGGTGGTTGACGCGCGGATCTTGGGGTGTTGGTAAGGAATCTGTCAGCAGCCGCCACATTTGAGCTCGGGCTTGTGCGTCGATCGGAACGAAGGTCGGCTAGGTGCCGGTTGTGCTGATGCGGTGGCGAGCAGGGCCTGGTGTTGGGCAGTGAGGTCTTGTTTGTCGGTGGAGCAGCGGGCGTAGCCGATCCGCGTGCCGGTCATGACCGGCACGCGTACGGATAGCCCCCGACAGTGAGACAAGTCAGCGGACACCCTTACTGAGACACCGCTCCACGCTCACCGGCAGCGGCGTGGTGAAGCCGGCGGTGGTGTCCGGTCAAGGATCGCCTAACGGACACACCTCAGCCGAGTGCACTGCGCACTTTGCCCCAGGGGACAGCTGCGGGAGTCCTGGGCCACGTACGGCGGCTGAGTGACGTGCGGTCATCGCTGGTAGGTCAGCGGCGCGTCGCCTGCGGCGTCGACTCGGTCGCCTCGGCAAGTGCGTCGAACGGGACCGGGTTGGCGGACCGAACGGCCTCCAGCATCGAGCCGAAGTCCTCAAGCGCCTTCTTCACTCGGTCCTGGGCCTGGAGCCCTCGATCTGTCGCGGGCGTCAACTGGCCAGAAAACGCCAAGGCCAGATCGACGACGGATTGCCACGCCTCGGTAGCCTCCGCAGGGGACATGTTCTTCTTGAACTGCAGTGAGTAGCGGTCCGCCACAGCGACGCCCAGGATCGTCTCGATGCACGAGCCGATCGCCGCGACGAAGAGGTAGTTCGACCCACGGGCGCTGAAGAAGTCCGCATGGCGCTTTTGCGCGTCCGTCCGCGAGCCTTCTGGGACCGCCAGGATCTTCTGCTTCGCATGTTCGATCGCTTTGAGGAGGCCGTAGGCGTACACGATGTGGCGTGCGGTGACGGTGTCGCGGAAGACGCGTGCGTAGACGGCATCCTTGTCCCAGATGCTCCGCGTTTCGTTGTACGCGAGGTTCGGCTCGCCGTGAAACGCCGCGAGAGACTGGGCAACGGACGAGTCGGGGATAAGAGTCTTCACGCGCTGGATAGCGTTGGTCGCGCCTCCGCGCCGGCCTCCGCGGTAATCGGCGTCCGGAATCCCGCCGAACTCCCTTCGCAGCCGGTCCTGGACGGCGTCCTTGCTGCGGAAATCGGCCGCCTCGACCTTATTCTGCGTGTTGTTGTACTTGACGATGTCGCCAAGCACAGACGTGTTGGTGCACTTGACGAAGCGCGCCATGACCATCGCGCCAGTCGTTGAGCCGGCCTCGGTCTCGTCCAGGCTGCCGAGGACCGCCGTGGTCTGGCCCCCGTTCACGATGCCCACGCCCTCGACGCGCAGCTTGCGCTTCCCACCCCCGGCGGCGTCCTTCA
>DASXRB010001064.1:0-1751 GCA_036506875.1 Kribbellaceae bacterium
CGCGCAGCACCAGCGCCCGGCCTCCGGGGCGCGCCCGGTAACCCCAGCCGCCCCACGCCATCGGCCGGATGTCCGCGACCTCGGCCCGCTCGATCCGCTCCAGCGGAACCCGCACCCGCACTCCCGGCCCGAACCCGAGCCGCATCCCGCCGTCGTCGACCCGCAGGGTCACCCGCGACAACGCCAGCAGGGCCACCGTCACCGCGAGCACGACCGCGCCCACCATCAGGTCGGCGGCCAGCAGCAGGACGACGCCGACCACCGCACAGCCCACACCCAGCGCCAGCATCCCGCGCGACCGCAGCGTGGCGACGTACACGGCCCGCTCCCCGGGCGCGAGGTCCAGCCGCGGCGAGGCCCCGGCCACGGGCTTCCGCACCGGCACCACCGGCCACAGCACGTGGACGACCGCCGGAACCCCGAGCGCGGCGACCAGGACGGCGGGTACGACGTACCACCGCAACCGCACCCCGGCCGCCGCCGGCACCCCCGCGGCCAGCAGCACCGTGGCCAGCGCCAGGCCGCCCACGAGGTACGCCGTGAACGCGCACGCCTGCACGCCCCACCGTCGTACCGCGTCGTCCTCGTGCGCCCGCACGAACCCGGCGGCCAGCACGGCGGCCGCTCCGGTCACCACCAGCACCATCACGGTGAACGCGGTCCGCGACATCGTCCCGTTCACGTCGCCGTGGATGTTCCAGTGCGTCGGCACCGGGTCCGGCAGGTCGCCGGCCGTCAGCAGCGCGACCCCGACCACCACGAACGGCACCGCGACCAGCGCGAGCGCCACCACCCGGCGGGTCCTTCCGAGCGTCTCCATCAGCTCACACTCCTGACCAGTTCGACGACGTCGTCGGCGGACATGCCGAGCCGGCGCGCGGCCGTGACCAGCTCGGTCGCGAGATTGCGCAACCGGGTCGCGTCCGGCGTGGCCGCCGCCTGGACGGTCGCACCGCGACCGCGCCGCAGCTCCAGCAGCCCCTCGTCCCGGAGCGCCGAGTACGCGCGCAGCACCGTGTGCATGTTCACGCCGAGACCCTCGGCGAGCTCCCGCGCCGGCGCCAGCCGGTCACCCGGGCCGAGCCGGCCGGCCGCGATCGCGCCCCGCACCTGCGCCGCGATCTGCTCGGCCAGCGGCTCCCGCGACGACGGGTCCACCCGGATCAACATGTTCGTATCGTACTAGAACAATGTGGTTTAGCGCCAAGGCGGTGCACATCACGAAACGAGCCGCCGAGTCGTGAACTCGGCGGCCCGTTTCGCGGAAGTCGCTGCGGTCAGCCCTGGGCGAGAGCGCCCATCGGGTCCCAGGCCGGGAGCACGATCGGCTCGGTGTCCAGCGCGGACACGAGCTCGGCGGGCAGGGCGGAGCGTCGTACGGCGATCTCGAAGACGTACTCACCGAACCAGGAGTCGTTCATGGTCCAGAAGCCGGAGTCGCCCTTCTCGTCGCCCCAGCTGTTCTCCACCCGCCAGCGGCGCGGCTCGCCCTCGACGACGTCGACGCCGGTGAACAGCATCGCGTGCGTCATCAGCGTCTCGTGGTGCAGCAGCCGCTCGGCCTTGTCGAGCTCGAAACGCGTGTCGTACACCGCCTCGAAGTCGAACAGCTGCGCGTCCCAGTAGCCGAGGTCGCCGCGCATCTGCTTGCCGACGTCGCAGCCGAACCAGACCGGCTCACCGCCGGTGATCGCGTCCATGGCGAGCTTGCGGATCAGGTCCATCTCGACGTTCAGGTAGACCACCGGCGG
>DASXRB010001065.1:0-6009 GCA_036506875.1 Kribbellaceae bacterium
GGACGTGACCGGTCCGAACGACGTGATCGTGCGCGCGGAGGCCCGCAACGTCGACGAGCTCGGCAAGCTGGTCGTGGCCAATGTGCAGAACGTGCCCGGAATCACCCGCACCCTCACCTGCCCGGTCGTGCACATCTGAGCCTCGTCCGCCGGGCAGCACCGCTGCCCCTGCTGCTGACGTTGCCACTGGCAACGGCCGGTTGCCGGTCCGCCGTGCCGCTGGCGGCTCCCGCACCCGCGCCCGAGGTGGCCGCCGGGTGCGGGAAGCTGGTCGCCGCCGCACCCGCGAAGGTGCTCAACCGCGGCCGCCGCGAGACCGAGCCGAACAGCCCGCTCACGGCAGCGTGGGGAGATCCGCCGATCACGCTGGTCTGCGGCGTCGCGCCGCCCGCCGGCCTGGCCACCGCGCAGTCGCAGTGCTTCGAGGTCAACGGCGTCGGGTGGTACGCCGAGAACGCGCAGAACGGTGTCGTGTTCACCACGATCGGCCGCCGGATCTACGTCGAGGTGGCCGTGCCCGACGACTACGCGCCCGAGGCGAACGTGCTGACCGACCTGTCCGACGCGATCTCCCGCCACGACCCGCTGGTCACGCCGTGCCTCTAGCGAGATCTAGCGCAGGCCCGTCGGCCGCTCCAGGGCCAGCTGGATGAGCCGGTCCACCAGCGCCGGGTAGTCCACGCCGCTGGCCGCCCACAGCCGCGGGAACATCGACGTCGGGGTGAACCCGGGCATCGTGTTGATCTCGTTGATGATCACCCGGCCGCCGGCGTCCAGGAAGAAGTCGACCCGGGCCAGCCCCTCGCACTCGATCGCGTCGAACGCGGTCAGCGCCTGCGCCTGGATCTGCGCGGCGACCTCCGGCGGCAGGTCGGCCGGCACCGTCAGGGTGGTGAACTCCTCCCCCTCCGGCAGGTACTTCGCCTCGAAGTCGTAGAAGTCGTGCCCGCCACCGTCGACCACGATCTCCGCGCACACGCTCACGTCCGGCGCCGCGCCGCCGAGCCCGCCGAGCACCCCGCACTCGATCTCGCGCGGATCGCTCGCCGACGCCTCCACGATCACCTTCGGGTCGTGCCGCTGCGCCAGCGCCACCGCGTCGTCCAGCTCGTCCGGGCCGGAGACCTTGCTGATGCCCATGCTGGACCCGCCGCGGGCCGGCTTCACGAACACCGGGTAGCCCAGCTTCCCGACCAGTTCCCGGCAGGTCGCCGCGTCCCGCCGCCAGTCGCGCTCGCGGATCACGACGTACGGCGTGACCTCGAGCCCGGCCGCCTCGAAGACGACCTTCATGTAGTGCTTGTCCATCCCGACCGCGCTGGCCAGCACCCCGGCTCCGACGTACCGCAGCCCGGCCATCTCCAGCAGCCCCTGGATGGTGCCGTCCTCGCCGTACGGGCCGTGCAGCAGCGGGAACACCACGTCGACCTCGCCGAGCGTGCGCGGCACCTGGTTCGGCTCGCTGACGACCAGCTCCCGGTCGGTGCCGAACAGCACCGGCAGCGCCGCGGCGTCGACCTCGGGCAGCCTGCCGTCGGTGATCGACAGCCGCTCCGGGTCGTTCGACTCCAGCACCCAGCGCCCGTCGGTGCTGATCCCGACCGGGACGACGTCGTACTTGTCGCGGTCGATCGCGGACATCACGCCGGCCGCGGTGACGCACGAGATCGCGTGCTCGCTGGACCGGCCGCCGAACACGACGGCGACACGGGGCTTGCGCCGGGGCGCGCGGGGGGACTCGTTGGACTGGCTCATCGTGCAGACCCTAGCGCTACTCACAGGCCGTGACGCGGGACCTCCGATCGCGTGGTGGGCGACAATCGCGCCATGAGCAACGACCTGAGCCCGCGGACCGTCGTCGTACATGCCGGAAGGCCGGCCCGGGAGCCGGACGCCCCGTTCAGCGTGCCACCGGTGCTGGCGTCCACGTACGTGGCCGGCGGGCCGGTCGGCTACGGGCGGTACGGCAACCCGGCCTGGGACGCGTTCGAGGAAGTGCTCGGCGAGCTGGAGGGCGGTCGGGCGCTCGCGTTCGCGTCCGGGATGGCGGCGGCGTCGGCGGTGCTCGCCCTGGTGCCGCCCGGCGGCCGGGTGGTCGCGCCCGCGCACGCCTACAGCGGCGTGCTGGAACTGCTCGACCAGCTCGCCGGAAAGCGCGAGATCATCGCCGAGCGGGTCGACATCGCCGACACCGCCGCGGTCGCCGCCGCGTCCCGGGGCGCCGCGCTGGTCTGGCTGGAGTCGCCGACCAACCCGGCCCTCGAGGTCGCGGACCTGGCCGCGGTCTGCGCCGCGGCGCACGAGGCCGGCGCCATCGTCGCCGTCGACAACACCTTCGCGACGCCGCTGCTGCAGCGCCCGTTCGAGCACGGCGCGGACCTGGTCGTGCACTCCGCGACCAAGTTCATCGCGGGCCACTCCGACGTGCAGCTCGGCGTCGCGCTGACCCGCGACGACGAGCGGTACGACGAGCTGGCGCGGCACCGCCGCCTCGGTGGCGCCATCCCCGGGCCGATGGAGACCTGGCTCGCCCTGCGCGGCCTGCGCACGCTGGCGCTGCGGCTGGAACGTGCCCAGCACAACGCCGCGGTGCTGGCCGAGCGCCTCGCCGGGCACCCGCGGATCGAGCGGGTCCGCTACCCCGGCAGCCCCGGCGATCCCGGGCACGAGCGCGCGAAGGCCCAGATGGACGGGTACGGCGCGATCCTCGCGATCGAGGTCGCCGGCGGCGCCGAGGCGGCGCAGGCGGTGTGCGAGCGCACCCGCCTGTGGGTGCACGCGACCAGCCTCGGCGGCGTCGAGTCGACCCTGGAACGCCGCCGCCGCTGGGCCTCGGAGTCCCCCACGATCCCGGAGAACCTGATCCGGCTCTCGGTCGGCATCGAGGACGTGGACGACCTCTGGCGCGACCTCGACGGCGTGCTCTAGCCCCAGCGCTCCGGCTTGGCGGACCGGGAGATCAGGCTGATGAGCATCTCCTTCGGGGTGAGCTCGCCGGCAACCACCAGGCTGACGTGTTCGACGATCGGCATCTCGACGTCGTGCTTGTGCGCCAGTTCGGCGATCGAGGCACACGACTTCACGCCCTCGGCGATCTGCCGGGTGCCGGCGGCGATCTGATCGACCGTCATCCCCTTGCCGAGCTTCTCGCCGAACGACCGGTTCCGCGCCAGCGGCGACGAGCAGGACGCGACCAGGTCGCCGAGCCCGGCCAGGCCGGAGAACGTGTACGGGTCGGCGCCGAGCGCCGCGCCCAGCCGGGCGGTCTCGGCCAGCCCGCGGGTGATCACCGAGGCCCGGGCGTTGTCGCCGAAGCCGAGGCCGGCGGCCATCCCGACCGCCAGCGCGATCACGTTCTTGGTGGCACCGCCGAGCTCGCAGCCGATCACGTCGCTGCTGGTGTACGGACGGAAGGTCTGGGTGTGGCAGAGCTTCTGCAGCCGGGTCGCGGTGCCCTCGTCCGCGCACGCGACCACGCTCGTGGTCGGCTGGCCGGCGGCGATCTCCGGTGCCAGGTTCGGTCCGGACAGTACGGCGATCCGCTCCGGCCCGGCACCGGTCAGCTCGGCGATCACCTCGCTCATCCGCTTCGAGGTGCCGACCTCGACACCCTTCATCAGGCTGACCAGCGGCGCGGTCTCCGGCAGCACGCCGGCCCACTGGATGAGGTTCTCGCGCAGCGACTGGCTCGGGACGACGAGCACGACCGCCTCGGCGCCGTCGGCGATCTCCGCCGGGTCGTTCGCGGCCGTGATTGCCTCCGGCAACATGGTCCCCGGCAGGTAGTCCGGGTTCTCGTGCCGCGTGTTGATCGACGCGCAGACCGACTCCCGCCGGGCCCACACCGCCACGTCGTTGCCCGCCTCGGCGAGCACCTTGGCGAACGCCGTACCCCAGGACCCGGCACCGAACACCGCAACCTTCGTCATCGGCTCTCCTCACCGTCGTCGGACTCGGTCGACCGCTGCGCCTCGGCGGCCCGCGCCTTGCGCACGTCGTACAACTCCTTCGGCGGCGTCTCGCCGCGCAACGGGCCGAGCTCGGCCGCGACCGCGTTCATCAGCACGGTAGTTGCCTGCTGCAACAGCCCGGGGGTGACCGGCTTGCCGTGGAACGCGCTCAGGTCGACCGGTTTCCCGGCCGCGAGGTGCATGGTCTTGCGGGGCAGCAGCCGGACCTTGTGCCCGTACGGCGGGTAGACCTCCTGCGGTCCCCACTGCGCGACCGGGATCACCGGGCAGCCGGTCATCAGCGCGACCCGCGCCGCCCCGGTCTTGCCCGTCATCGGCCACTGCGCCGGGTCCCGGGTGATCGTGCCCTCCGGGTAGAACACCACGCACTCGCCGTGCTCGATCGCCCCGACGGCCGCGCCGAACGCCTTCGCGGCGTCCGTCGAGCCGCGGTAGACCGGGATCTGCCCCGCGTTGCGGATGATCCGGCCGAACAGCGGGATCTCGAACAGCGACGCCTTGCCGAGCAGCCGCGGGATCCGGCCGTTGTCGTACAGGTAGTGCCCCAGCACCACCGGGTCGAAGTGCGACACGTGGTTGGCCACCACGACGATCCCGCCGGTCTTCGGCAGGTTCTCCGCGCCGCGCCAGTCGCGCTTGGTGAGGACCATCAGGGTCGGCTTGACGATCGCGACCACCAGGCCGAACCAGAAGCCCGTCCGGGGACGCCTCGTGCCGGGGTCCGGCTGTGCGGTCACTCAGGCCTCCTGAGGGACGATCGGTGGGTGGTGCATGGAAGAATCCTGCCCGATGGCAGATGTTGAGGGCGCCTCCTGGATCGTCGTGATCCCGGTGAAGCGTACGGCGATCGCCAAGAGCCGGCTGGCCACCGCCTTCCCGCGGGCCCGCCCGGACCTCGCCCTCGCCTTCGCGGTCGACACTACCGCCGCGGCGCTGCGCACGCCGGGCGTCGCCGCGGTCGCGGTCGTGACCGACGACCCGCTGGTACGACGTGAGGTCGCCGCCCTCGGCGCCCGGGTCCTCCCGGATGAACCGGACGCGGGCCTCAACCCCGCCCTCACCCACGCGGTGGTCGAGAGCGACGGGGCCGGGTCGGGTGTCGCCGCGCTGTCGGCGGACCTGCCGGCGCTGCGCCCGGCCGAGCTGGCCGCCGCACTGGCCGCCTGCAGCGTGGCCCGCGGCTACGTGGCCGATGCCGCCGGGACCGGTACGACGTTGCTGGCGGCCCCGCCCGGGCATCGGCTGGACCCGCGCTTCGGTCCGGACTCCGCGACCGCGCACCGTCTGTCCGGCGCCGTCCCGGTGGAGCTCCCGGATCTCGGGTCGCTGCGCCGCGACGTCGACACAGCGGCCGACCTCGCCGCCGCCGTCGCGCTCGGCGTCGGCCCCCGCACCGCCGCCGTCCTCGCGTCGATCGGCGCGGACCTCAGCGCGGATCCGGACGGCGCGGCGGCGGAACGGCTAGCGTGACGCCATGCAAGCCACCGTCAGCCGGTACGACGCGACCACCCGCAGCGGCGCCGTCCTGACCGACACCGGCGTCGAGCTCCCCTTCGCCGCCGACGCTCTGGCCGACGCCCCCGTGCGGTTCCTGCGCCCCGGCCAGCGCGTCCGCCTCGACACCACCGGCAGCGGCGAATCTCTGACGATCACAGCCGTCCGCTTCATCACCCTGCCTTGACCTGTCGAAGAACGCGAAAGGCCGGCACCTTCCGCGGTGCCGGCCTTTCGCTTGTCTGTACGACGGTCAGCGCGACGCCGTCTTCTTGGCGGCGGTCTTCTTGGCCGGCGCCTTCTTGGCAACGGCCTTCGCCGGGGCCTTCTTGGCCGGCGCCTTCTTAGCCACCGCCTTCGCCGGGGCCTTCTTGGCCGGGGCCTTCTTCGCCGCGGTCTTGGTCGCCGCGGTCTTGGTCGCCGCGGCCTTCGTGGCCGTGGTCTTGCTGGCGGCGGTCTTGGTCGCAGCCGTCCTGGTGGTCCGGGTCGCGGCCGTCTTGGTGGCAGCGGTCTTCGTCGCGGCGGTCTTGGTGGCCGCGGCCTT
>DASXRB010001066.1:0-10922 GCA_036506875.1 Kribbellaceae bacterium
CGGTTCGTCGTCCGGCGGTTCGTCGTCAGCCTGGGGTGCGGGGGACCTGGGCGGTCCGGCGGGCGGTGCGCCCGGAGACGGAGGCACGGCCGGACCCGCTGCCGGTGGATCCGGCGGTGGAGCCGCGCCGGGTGGCTCGGCGCCGTCCGGAGCCGAACAGGGCAGCGGATCGGCTCAGGCCGGATCCGCGGCCGAACCTGCGGGCGGGACGCCGGGTTCGACCGGAACGGCCACGGACGGCGCGGACACGGGCTCGGGTGCGGCAGGCTCCGCGACGAGCTCCCGGGCCGCGGCCGCCGCGAGCAAGCGCCGGGCCGCCGAGGCCGCGATGGCTGCCGCGCAGGCGGAGCGCCCGCCGGCTCCCACCGACGAGGACGCCCCGCCCGTCGACGAGGCGGACACGATCGGCGAGGACGACGTCGTCCTCGAGGACGACACCCGCAGTCACACCGACCTGCTCCGCGAGACCCTCGGCGCCGAGGTCATCGACGAGCAGCCCAACTGACTCCCGGCGCGGGGTCAGCCGATGGCAGCCCGGACCTTCGGGTGGTCGCGCCAGGCCGGCATGGTGGCCATGTAGGCCAGCGTGTCCCGTTCGATCTTCTCGACCGGGTCGCCCGGGTTGCGCCTGGCCTGCCACCCGGCCATCGCCGCGAACCGCTCGTCGAAGGACTGCAGGTTGCCGTCGGCGTCGGTGCAGTACGAGCAGTAGTGCCCGCTCTCGATCGGCATTCCGCAGCTCTCGCATCCGGCTGACGTGTTCACAACTGTTCTCCATTCGAGGTCGTGGGGCTTGAGACGAGGGCCCGCAGCCCGGCGAGCAAAGCGGTGCGCTCACCGGGTGCGAGAGCGGCCAGCGACCGGGCGAGCAGGTCGGTGCTGAGGACGTCGCGGTCGGCCCGGAGCCGCGCGAAGCCCCGCTCGGTGAGCCAGACCAGGGTGCGCCGGCGGTCGTCCGGATCGCGCTCCCGTTCGAGCGCCTCCTTGCCCTCCAGCTGCGTGACGATGTCGCTCACCACGGACTGTGCCCGGTCCAGGTGCAGGGCTAGGTCGCCGATCGTCATCGGCCCGGCCTGCGCCAGGTGCAGCAGTACGGCGCGGGACGCGCCGGACAGCTCGTTGCGCTTGCCGTCCCGGCGGTGGAAACGCAGGTACGTCTCCCGGAACAGCTCGGCGAACTCCCGCGCCGACTCTTCGGCCGCGGTGCCCTCGTCGTACATGTCTGTGACTCTCGGGCGCGGGCAACGCATCGTCAATCCCGATACGTTCCGGACGGCCGGCGCCGGTCCGGCGGGAGCGCCCGTCACGGGGCGGAAACGCGCGGCGCGAGCTGGCCGTCGTACCCGATAGGCTTCAGGCAGGATCACGGGACGGCAGGGAACAGGGAGACGACGGTGTTCGACGGTGGTGGCGGGCAGGGCGCTGGGGGCTTCGACATGTCCGGCCTGCTCGCGCAGGCACAGGCGATGCAGAGCCAGCTGATGCAGGCCCAGGCCAACCTGGAGAAGCAGGAGGTCGAGGGCAGCGCCGGCGGTGGTCTGGTGACCGCGCTGGTGTCCGGCACCGGTGAGCTGCTGAGCCTGTCCATCAGCCGATCGGCCGTGGATCCGGACGACACCGAGACGCTGGCCGACCTGATCGTGGCCGCCGTCCGCGATGCCAATGAGAACGCGCGCGAGCTGGCCGCCCAGGCGATGGGCCCGCTGGCCGGCGGGCTCGGCGGGTTGCCGGGCATGACCGGGCTGCCGGGCCAGAACCAAGGCTGACGTGTACGAGGGGGCCGTCCAGGACCTGATCGACGAGCTCGGCCGGCTCCCCGGCGTCGGACCGAAGTCGGCGCAGCGGATCGCGTTCCACCTGCTGGCGGCCGACCCGGTCGACGTACGACGGCTCGCGCACGTGCTCGTGCAGGTCAAGGAGAAGGTCAAGTTCTGCGAGATCTGCGGCAACGTCTCGGAGGAGACCCAGTGCCGGATCTGCCGCGACCCGCGCCGTGACACGACCTCGATCTGCGTGGTCGAGGAGGCCAAGGACGTGGTGGCGATCGAGCGGACCCGGGAGTTCCGCGGCCGCTATCACGTGCTGGGCGGCGCGATCTCGCCGATCGAGGGCGTCGGCCCCGACGAGCTGCGGATCAAGGAGCTGATGCAGCGGCTGGCCACCGGCGAGGTCACCGAGATCATCCTGGCCACCGACCCGAACCTCGAGGGCGAGGCCACCGCGACGTATCTGAGCAGGCTGCTGCGGCCCATGGGGTTGCGCGTCACCCGATTGGCTAGTGGACTTCCGGTAGGCGGTGATCTCGAATATGCCGACGAGGTCACACTCGGACGGGCGTTTGAAGGGCGGCGATCGATCGATGACTGACCACGCCGGCATAGCGGAACGAGCGTTGGAGACGAACGCGAGCGACCTGTCGGAGTTCGCCGAGCAGATCGCCGACCAGGTGCGCAGCTTCCTGATCACGGTCCGGGACATCGCGGCGCAGCCTGACGAGGAGGACGTCGACGAGGGCCTCGCCTCGCTCCCGTACCTGCTGCTCGAGGTCAGCCAGCTGCTGCTGGCCGGCGGGCGGCTGGGCGCGTTCGAGGACTTCGTCCCCGAGGAGCGGTACGAGACCGACGCCGGGCCGGACCCGGACCTGGACGCGATGCGGGACCGGCTGGCCGCGCTGTTCGAGGGCCTGGACGAGTACGCCGAGGTGTTCGACCCGTACGGCAACCCGCCCGAGATCATGGTCTACCGCCTGTCCGACGACCTGACCGCGATCGCGAACGACCTGGTGCACGGCCTGGCGCACTACGAGGCCGGCCGGATCGACGAGGCACTGTGGTGGTGGCAGTTCTCGTACGTGTCGAGCTGGGGAGCGGCCGCCAGCGCGGTGCTGCGCGCCATCCAGTCGCTGATCGCGCACGACCGGCTCGAACCGGCCCACGACCCGCAGACCGAGGCCACCGACCGCGAGCTCGTCGAGGCCGCCGACGAGGCCGTCTCCCGCCGCTAGTGGCGGTGCGACCGGAGCTCGGCCGGGTCTTCGAGCACCCCGGTGTGGCGGCTGCCTACCGGCACCGCCCGCCCTACCCGTCGTACGTCTTCGATGTGTTGGAGCGGCTCCTCACCGACGAGCCCCGGGTGGTGCTGGACATCGGCGCGGGTGAGGGCTCTCTCGCCCGCCCGCTGGCGCCCCGGGTGGACCGGGTGGACGCCGTCGACGTCTCGGCCGCGATGGTCGCGGAGGGCCGGCGGCGGCCCGGCGGAGGGCACCCGAATCTGCGCTGGATCACCGCGCCGGTCGAGACCGCGCCGCTGGACGGTCCGTACGCGCTCGTGACGGCGGGTGCGAGCCTGCACTGGATGCCGTGGGAGACGACGATGGCGCGGCTGGCGGGAGTGATGACCCCGCGCGCCCAGCTCGTGGTGGTCGAGCACGGCCCGCGTGACGTGCCGTGGCAGGACGAGCTGGTGACGGTCATCAAGCGCCATTCCCGCAACCCCGGCTACGACCCGCGGTTCTCCGTCGTAGCGGCACTGGCCGAGCGCGGGCTGTTCGAGACTGTGGGGAGCGCGCAGACGCCGCCGGTGGTCTTCGAGCAGTCCGTCGCTGAGTACGTGGAGCAGTTCCACTCGAGGGCGACACTGGCCCGGGAGCACATGTCGCCGCAGGAGGCGGCCGCGTTCGATCGCGCCGTCGAGGCCGCCGTGCGTCCATGGGCGGACGGCGACACGCTGCGGCTGCCCATCGTGGCGGAGCTGACCTGGGGACGGCCGGCGCCTTAGTCCGGAAGCATCGGCATCTGCATGCCGGTGTCGCGGCCGAGCAGGACGCCGCGGGTCAGGGCCTTGCTGCCGAAGCGGTCGCGGACGTGGTCGACGGCGCCGTCCAGCGCGGTCAGGTCGTGCCGGTCGTAGGGCAGCTCCAGCTGGGTGGCGGCGGTGCTCTCCAGGTTGGCGACCGAGACGCCGACCAGGGTCAGGCCGCGCTGCTCGATCACCGGCAGCTCGCGCTCGACCAGGGTGCGGACCGTCGCCAGCACCTGCTGGGTCTGCGCGGTCGGCTCCTGCAGGGTGTGTGACCGGGTCGCGCGGCGGAAGTCGTCGTACCGGAGTCTCAGCACCACGGTGCGGCCGACGCGTTCGGCGGCGCGCATCCGGCGGGTGACCCGGTCGACGATGCCGATCACGACCGCGTCGATCTCCTCCGGTGTCTTGCGGGATCGGCCGAGCGCGTGCTGCGAGCCGATCGAGCCCCGGCGGCGGCCGGTCTCGACGGGGCGCGGGTCGCGGTTGTGCGCGAGCGCGTGCAGGTGCCGGCCGGACGCGAGACCCAGCATCGAGACCAGGGCGCCGGGTGCGAGCTGGGCGACGTCGCCGACGGTGGTGAGGCCGCGGCGGTACAGCTTCTCCGCGGTCACCTCGCCGACGCCCCACAACCGGGTCACCGGCAGCCCGTGCAGGAACTCCAGCTCTCGGTCGGGCGGTACGACGAGCAGCCCGTCGGGTTTCGCGACCCCGCTCGCGACCTTGGCCAGGAACTTGGTCCGCGCGACCCCGACGGTGATCGGCAGCCCGACCTCGCGCAGCACCCGCTCGCGCAGCCGCACCGCGATCCCGCGCGGCTCGCCGGCGATCCGCCGCAGCCCGCCGACCTCCAGGAACGCCTCGTCGATCGACAGACCCTCCACCATCGGCGTGGTGTCGCGGAAGATCTCGAACACCGCCTTGCTGGCGTCGCTGTACGCCGAGAACCGCGGCTTGACCACGATCGCCTGCGGGCACAGGTCGCGCGCCTGGCGCCCGCCCATCGCGGTCCGCACCCCGCACGCCTTGGCCTCGTAGCTGGCCGCCAGCACGACTCCGCCGCCGACGATGACCGGCCGGCCGCGCAGGCGCGGGTCGTCCCGCTGCTCGACCGACGCGTAGAACGCGTCCAGATCGGCATGCAGGATCGTCGCCAACCCGTCCACGAACACATGTTCGCATCTCCCGCCGACACTTCCCATCACCATCCGCTCATCGGGCCCTTGTGCCCCGGCGTGTCGCCGCTCATCGGGCCGCTCTGACCAGGGGTGACGTCGTCGTACGACGACCCGGCGGCCGCTCGTCGTCGTGCCGCATCATGCGCGAGCGCTCCGGACCACGCGCGCATGTAGTGGGCACGCCGAACATGACATTGCCTGTGTGATGCCCCGACTGAGGGGCCAGGGACACGAAAGCCTGTTCACCGCTTCGCCCGGTCGAGCCGCTCGGTCGCCCGTGCGTGGTCACAAGGGACCGATGAACGGCGACACGCCGGGTCACAAGGGACCGATGAACGGAAAAGCAGGGGCGGACTGTCGGTGGGTCAGGAGAGAATGCCCGTTATGGACCTGTCGGCGTATCGCGCTTTCTGGAGGACCCTCGGGGTTCCGTCGTTGCTCATCGGGTCGCTGCTGGCGCGGCTGCCGACGGTGGCGATGATGATCCCGCTGTCGTTCCTGGTGAAAGACCTGACCGGCGGGTTCGGTTGGGCGGGCGTGGTGGCCGGCTCCTACTCGGTCGGCACCGGGATCGGGGCGCCGCTGTGGGCGCGGCTGGCGGACCGGCGCGGTCCGCGGCGGGTGCTGGCGGTCACCGGCTTCACCTGGAGCGTCGCGCTGGCGGTGCTGGCGCTGACCCCGGGCGGCCTGGTGCGCGTGATGCCGGCGATCTCGCTGGTCGCCGGCGCGCTGGTGCCGCCGGTGTCGTCGACGGCCCGGGCGACCTGGTCGCGGATGATGACCGGCACCCGGCTGCGCACGGCGTACGCGGTGGACGCGACGGCGGTCGAGGTGCTGTTCGCGATCGGCCCGATGCTCGGGGCGGTGATGGTGACGTTCGCCAGCCCGCGGGCCGGCCTGCTGGCCGCGGCCGGGTTCGCGGCGGTCACGACCTGGTGGTTCTCCCAGCTGCAGCCGAAGTCCCGCGCGGCCGGCGACCACGAGCACCCGCTGACCCTGCGGCAGCTGCTGTGGCACCGGCACCGGCTGGCGATCATCGTGTCGTTCGGGCTGTGCGTGATGGCGTTCGCGGCGACCTCGCTGGCGATCGCGGCCTTCGCCGACGATCGCGGCAACCGGATCATCGCCGGCTGGCTGGAGATGGTGTGGGCGCTGGGCAGCCTCACCGGCGGGCTGGTCGCGGGGGCGCTGCCCGGCCGCCGGGTGTCGTACGTGTGGCGCCGGACGGCGACGATCTGCGTCGGCCTGGTGGTCTGCGCCCCGGCGACCTGGTCGTCCTGGACCCTCGGCGTCGCGCTGTTCACCTCCGGCACCGTGCTGGCGCCGACGGTGGGCGCGATGTACGAGCGGCTCGGCGCGCTGACTCCGGCCTCGGTCCGCACCGAGGTGTTCGGCTGGATGAACAGCAGCGCGATGCTCGGCGCGGCCGCCGGCTCGGCGCTGTCCGGCGTGATCGTCGAGGCGTTCGGCGTGCCGTACGTCTTCGTCGCCGCCGCCCTGCTCACCCTGGTCGCCGCCGGCGTCCTGCTCGGCGTACCGCCGCACCGCCCCGAGGAGCACGCCGACGAGGAGCACGTCGTGCCGCCGGTGATCGAGGCCGGGGCCGAACCTGTGGCCATAACACCGGCGTGACCGCTGTCCGGCACGTGGGCCGGGCGCGCGCACGAGGTCACGGCGCGGTTACACTTGCCTCCGACCAAGTGCGCCGGTTGCAGCGTCGCAACAACGCGTAGAAGCCCAGTGGGTGCTGGGACTCGAGGTGTTAGGAGACCGCCCGTGGGCCGCGTCGTGCACAAGTACGGCGGATCGTCCGTCGCAGACGCAGACTGCATCAAGAGAGTCGCGCAGCGAATCGTCGCCACCAAGAAGGCCGGCAACGACGTCGTCGTCGTGATCTCGGCGATGGGCGACACCACCGACGAGCTGATGGACCTGGCCAAGCAGGTCACGCCGCTGCCGCCGCCGCGCGAGCTGGACATGCTGCTGACGTCGGGCGAGCGGATCTCCGCGGCGCTGCTGGCGATGGCGATCGCGAACCTCGGCTACAGCGCCCGGTCGTTCACCGGCTCCCAGGCGGGCGTGATCACCACCGCCCGGCACGGTGACGCGCGGATCATCGACATCACGCCGAGCCGGATCGAGAGCGCGCTCGCCGACGGCCATGTCGCGATCGTCGCCGGCTTCCAGGGCGTCGCCCAGGACACCAAGGACGTCACCACACTCGGCCGCGGCGCCTCGGACACCACCGCGGTGGCGCTGGCCGCGGCGGTCAGCGCGGACCAGTGCGAGATCTACACCGACGTTGACGGCGTCTTCACCGCCGACCCGCGGATCGTGCCGTCCGCCAAGCACATCCCGCGCATCTCCTCCGAGGAGATGCTCGAGATGGCGGCCTGCGGGGCGAAGGTGCTGCACCTGCGCTGCGTCGAGTACGCCCGCCGCTACAACGTCCCCGTCCACGTCCGCTCCTCCTTCTCGCAGAAGGAGGGCACGTGGGTCGTCGATGCCAACGAACTGGGAGACCCGGAAACCATGGAACAGGCGATCATCTCCGGTGTCGCGCACGACCGGAGCGAGGCCAAGATCACCGTCGTCGGCGTGCCCGACAAGCCGGGTGAGGCGGCGCGGATCTTCGAGACCGTCGCCGAGGCCGAGACGAACATCGACATGATCGTCCAGAACATCTCGGCGGTCGCCACCAACCGCACCGACATCTCGTTCACGCTGCCGCGCACCGACGGCGCCACCGCGATGACCGCGCTCGCGCGCCTGAAGGACGAGGTCGGCTACGAGCAGCTCCTGTACGACGACCAGATCGGCAAGGTCTCCGTCATCGGCGCCGGTATGCGGTCGCACCCGGGCGTGTCCGCGAAGTTCTTCTCCGCTCTCGCCGATGCGGGGGTGAACATCGAGATGATCTCCACGTCGGAGATCAGGATCTCCGTGATCGTCGACGAGGGCGCGGTCGACGCCGCCGTCCAGGCCGCGCACACCGCGTTCGGGCTCGACGACGACCAGACCGAGGCGGTCGTGTACGGAGGCACCGGACGATGACCGACCTCACCGCCCTCGACGCCGAGCAGGACTGCTCCCAGCTGCCGTCGCTCGCTGTGGTCGGGGCCACCGGCGCGGTCGGCACGGTGATGCTGCACCTGCTGTCCACCCGCCAGAACGTCTGGGGCGAGATCCGGCTGATCGCGTCGGCCCGCTCGGCCGGCAAGCGGCTGAAGGTCCGCGGCGAGGAGCTCGACGTCGTGCCGATCAGCCCGGAGGCGTTCGACGACATCGACGTCGCGATGTTCGACGTGCCGGACGAGGTGTCCCACGAGTGGGCGCCGATCGCGGTCTCCCGCGGCGCGGTCGTGGTCGACAACTCCGGCGCGTTCCGGATGGACGACGACGTGCCACTGGTGGTGCCGGAGGTCAACGCGGAGGCGGCCCGCTACCGGCCGCTCGGCATCATCTCGAACCCGAACTGCACGACCCTGTCGATGATCGTGGCGATGGGCGCGCTGCACCACCGGTACGAGCTGGAGGAGCTCACGGTCGCGTCGTACCAGGCCGCGTCCGGTGCCGGCCAGGCCGGTGTCGACGCGCTCTACGACCAGCTCACCAAGGTGGCCGGCAACCGCGAGCTCGGGTCGAGCCCGGGAGATGTACGACGCGTGGTCGGCGACGACGTCGGGCCGTTCCCGGCGCCGCTGGCGCTCAACGTCGTACCGTGGGCCGGCTCGCTGCGCGACGGCGGCTGGTCGTCCGAAGAGCTCAAGGTCCGCAACGAGTCACGCAAGATCCTCGGCCTGCCGCACCTGAAGGTGTCCGCGACGTGCGTCCGGGTCCCGGTCATCACCACGCACTCGCTGTCGGTGCACGCGCGCTTCAACCGCGAGGTGGACGTCGACGAGGCCCGCGAGGTGCTGCGAGACGCGCCCGGCGTCCTGCTGTTCGACAACCCGGCCGAGGGCGAGTTCCCCACTCCGGCCGACGTCGTCGGCACCGACCCGACGTGGGTCGGCCGCCTGCGCAAGTCCCTGGACGACCCGCAGGCCCTGGACCTGTTCGTCTGCGGCGACAACCTCCGCAAGGGCGCCGCCCTGAACACCGCCCAGATCGCCGAACTGGTAGCCAAAGACCTCACCGGCCGCCGCCCAGCCTGACCCCTCTCTTCCGTTAATCGGGCCCTTGTGACCCGGCGTGTCGCCGTTCGTCGGTCCCTTGTGGCACGGGTTGAGGCGCGGCAGGGCGTGGGAAGATTCCGCGGGATCGCGAGAGGTCAGGAGCGGTCGTCGCGACCGGGCGGGGTGAGGCCGCGGCCGCGGGATTGGCGGCCCGTACCGCGAGCGCCGTCGCCGAGGTTCGGCGTGTAACCGGTCGCGCCGGCGGCCGGGGTGTTGCCGGCGAACGCGGCCCGCATCGCCGGGTCCAGTCGCTGCGGGCGCCCGCCTCCATGTTGCGGAGCGGGCGACTGGGTCTGCCGCTGAGGCGTCTGGCCTTGGCGCACGCCGTGCTGGGCAACCTGCTGTTGCGAACCCGTGGCGCTGCGCGGCTCGCTGCACAGGGGACTGCAGTTGCTGCGTCGGCTGCTGCTCGTCCCGGCTGAAGGTGCGTCGTTGCTGGCCGCCCTGCTGCTGAGGCGCTGCCTCGTGGTTCATTGGTGCGGCTGGGTACGGCCTGCTGGGCAGGTCGGAGTAGTGGCGCCCGATGTCCTGGATGACCGCATCGAGCCGTTCCCGGGTGTGGTCGGCAATGTTGCGGCCGGACTTCTCCTGGCGGGCTTCCTCCAGGAACTGCCAGCCGGGATGGGCCATTGCGCGAACGAGAGCCGCGCGGGCCGCCTGCTGATGGTGAGGGTCACGCGGCACTACTCCGTCGAGGCGGCTGCGCACGATCTGATCGGCGACGGCTTCCCACCGCATCACCACCGGCTAGTCGAGCGCCCGCTGAGCCAACAGGTCACGCCGCTGTGGATCCAGTGCCGCGTAGGCGAGCAACTGGGCAGACGCCTCGTACGCCGCGCGGTACGCGTGATCGTCCGAGACCACGTCGCCATATCCGGCGCGATCGGCGAACGCGTCGACGTCCTTCTTCGCTTGGTACTCGGTCAGGCCTTCGTCCAGGGCCTTGGACTCGCGCGACCGGACGGCGTTCGGTTCCCTCGGCGCGTCGATCTCGACCCGTTGGTGGTAGTACTCGTGCAGCACCGTCTGCAGGGCTTGTGCCTGTTTGCCCGGACTTGTCATCGACTGAGTGCCGGTGAGATAGGGCAGGACCCGCTCATGATGGAGGCTCATCGCGCCGGCCTTCGGATGCACCGATCCCCAAGCGCCTGTGTGCGCGTACAGCTCGCCGTTCCAGCCGCCGCCATCACGACGCACTGGCGGACGCATCGCGTGCGCGATCCCGTACAGCCGCGATAACTCCTGGTACACCGGTGAGCGCGGGTCGACCGGCAGGCGCCCCGTCATCGCATCTGGTCGCCGTCAGCGGGAGGCAGCGAATCCTCCCAGAACGGGTCGTCCAGCGATTCCTGCAGATGATCGAGCGTCCGGGTGAGACCGGCGATGTTCGCGCTGTCCCGCTCGTCCGCAACACCGTCGGCGATCTCCCAGATCTTCTTCCGGGCCGCTTCGAGCACTGCTCGCTGCTCGTCTCGGGTACCGCGCGTCGTAGACGCGGCGTGCTGTATCTCAAGTGCCTCTAGCATCTGCGGACTAGGCGGAGGCGGCGGTGTGGTGATGCGAGGCAGCTTGTCGATCATGCGGGTTGCCCACTCGCGCTCGTCCTCGGCCATTCGGGGCACTAGCTCGCGAAGGCGTGCCTGCTGTTCGGCCAGGCTGTTGCCACCGACCTCCGTGATCACCGTCTTGGCGATGTTCAGCTGCAGGTTGAAGTCGGGCACGCTCACGAACGCGGCATCGTCTATGTACCTACCGTATCGATGACCGC
>DASXRB010001067.1:0-8096 GCA_036506875.1 Kribbellaceae bacterium
GACCAGTACGCCGGCGACTACCTGATCTCGCAGGGCATCAGCGACCTGCCGTTCGACGTGACCGACGGGCACTGGAAGTCGTACCTGCTGCCGATCGTCGTACTCCTCGTGGTGCGGCGGGTCCTGGAGTGGGTCGACGAGAGGTGGCCGTCGCGGGCCGGCACCCTGCTGCAGATCTGGGTCGAGGCGTTCTTCGCGCTCCTGGTCGTCGTGGTCACGCCGGAGGCCGTGCGCGAGGCCAGGGGCTGGATCGCGGACCGGCGGTTCTGGCACTTCACCGCCGACGTCTGGGGATCGGCCAAGGAGTGGTTCACCGGGATCAAGATCCCGGTGCCGGACGGCCTGGAGTGGCTGTGGGGTGAGTTCGCCGAGACGCTCTGGCCGCTGTTCAAGGCCGGCGTCGCCGAGCCGCTGACCTGGCTCGCGATCACCGCGGTGGTGTTCGGGCACAAAGCGCTGGCCGGCAGCGGGGTCTTCCGCGGTACCCGGATCGAGAGCCGGCTCGGCGCCCGGGGTGACGCGGCACCGCGGAGCCGGCTGGTGGCGATCACCAGCAAGGCGCCCAACCTGGTGCTGGGCGGGCTGCGGGAGAAGTTCTACCCGACGCTGAACGCGTTCCGGCTGCTGGTCGGCTCCGGCCCGGTGTTCCTGGGCGTGGTCTGCTTCGTCTACACGCTGCACTACCTGGGTGCCGAGTGGTTCGACACCGGTGTCAACCACTGGATCGGCAACCGCGACTTCCTCACCCCGATGTGGGAGTCGGTGGTGTGGTTCGCCAAGGACGCGATCTTCGAGCCGCTGCGGATCGCGTTGCTCGCGGCCGCGTTCGACCAGTGCATCTCGGTGAGTGTCGGGAAGCGGGTGGAGGCGGCCGAGGTCCGGCGCGCCGCCGAGCCGGAGGCCGTCGCCGCTACGGCGTGAGGAGGACCCGCTCCTCGGCCGAGCTCGCGTCCGCGCCCGGAACCGTCAGGCCGGTCAGGTGCGGCACGGCGTCCTTCGGCACGATGAAGACCTTGGCGGCGGTGAACGGGGTGCCGCGCTCCAGCTTCTTCACCTTGTCGTCGCCGCAGAAGGTCGGCAGCGGGTAGCCGGACACCACCTCCTCGTCCTCCCACCGGTTGCCGCGGTCGTCGTTCAGGTCCGCGTCGCAGTGGAACCCGTCGTTGAGCTTGGTCCGGTCGGTGCTGCGCAGGGTGAGCGTGGCGACCACGACGACCGCGTTGTCCGGCACCTTCAGGTCGATCTGCTGGTGCTCCTCGTCGGCCAGCATCGTGTACGCCTTGAGCGACTTCAGCGTCCACTCGACGTCGTCGACGACGGTCGGGCCCTGCTCGACCACGCGGGTGATCGGGATCTGCTTCTCGAAGGTGTCCTGGTCCCCGAGCTCGGGCCGCACGGTGAGCAGCACCGACAGCGAGCCGAGCAGTACGACGACGGACACCCGGGCCAGCCGGCCGGCGAGCTGGTTCACTTCGCCCTCACCGCCTCGTCCTCCGCGTAGTACATCTTCTGCGCCCGCTTCACGAACTCGTCCGCGCTGGCCTGGTCGGGCAGCCCGAGGTCGACGGCGTAGTCCTCGGTCGTCACGGTGATGACGGCCTGCGGCCGCACCCAGAAGGTCAGCCCGGCCAGGTCGTCCGGGTTCACCTCGAACACCAGCGCGGACTGCTCGACGAACCCGGGGGCCGGGATGTCCAGGCTGCTGCCGATCAGCTGGTTCACCGGCGTGTACACGGTGCCGCTGTCGCTGCGCAGCGTCGCCTCGCCGGCGGATCCCTTCTTCTTGCGGCCCTCGACCTCGAACTCGACCGCGACGAAGATCCCGTCGGTCTTGCGCGGCCGGTCCGCCGGATCGGCCTTCGCGTCGTCGTCGTCCGGCCGCGGGTCGTAGGAGTGGTACGCCTGCGCGCGGAGCACGGTGAGGGTGAAGTCCTTGCCGTCGACGGGCTGGTTCATCGCTCCGTGCGTGGTGTACCGGTTGGTCTCCTCGTACACCTGCTTGGGCTCGGTGAGCCGGGCGACGCCGGACAGCAGCACCAGGACGACGCCGACCAGGACGGTGACGGGACGGTAGAGCCTCACTTCTTCTCCGTCACCTCTTCGGCCTTGAAGTCGACGACGGCGACCGCTGCCTCGTTGTGCCAGTACGGCCTGTCACTGACCGCAAAGCCCTCGTCGCTCTCGTACGACTCGCCGAGGACACCGATCTCCACCGCGGTGTCCTCGTACCTCGGGTCCACGTCGAAGGTGAAGACGCATGCCTTGGCCTTGAGCCCGTACACGATCTTGTAGTTGAGCTCGCCGTCGCACTTGGCGCCGTTGGACTCGATGAGATCGCCCTTGGCCGGCACCAGCCGCAGCAGCCGGCCGTACACCGAGTCCGACGTGCGGGTCTCGTCGTCGATGTTGGTGACGAACGCCTTGACCTCGACGCGGCTGCTGGCCGAGCTGTAAGTGCCACCCGGCTCGTGGATGAGCTTCGCCGAGACGAACTCGAACCGCCACTTGCCGGCGTCGACCGTCTTCGGCGCGTCGTACGTCGGCACCTGGCGACCCTCTGGCTTCTTCCAGCCGCCGAGCACCAGGATCACCACAGCGAGTACGAGGAGGAGCACGAACGCGGCGATCCACTTGCCGCGGTGGCGGGCGATCACCCGCTCCGCGATCACCTGGTCGATGACGTCGTCCAGCTCCACGCGCGCATCCTATGGCCACACCGGGGTCGGCACTGGCCATCGTCGTACCGGCAGGCTGTCAACGAGCGCAGGAGCCCGCAGGCGCTGTTTTGACCCCCGGCCCGCGTGGGGGGATGCGGCCAGGAGGCCGAAAACACGTTCTATCCACAGTTTTTGGCTCCCGAGGGCCGGTTCTGCCGCCGCGGACCGGTAGAATGTCAGAGGTAGGAGGGCCGCGCCGCTGTCTCACCAGCGAGGCGGCCCCCGCTGCGCCAGCAGCGATGACCCAGACCCCGCCGAGGGGCCCACAGGAGGACCGTAGCCGGTGACCGACGAGCCGACCGCAGTGCAGGATCCCCGCGACCTGACCGCAGCGGTCCCCGCAGCATCCATCGACAACATCCCCGGCACGTACGACGCCAGCGCCATCCAGGTGCTCGAGGGCCTCGAAGCGGTCCGCAAGCGGCCGGGAATGTACATCGGCTCCACCGGTGAGCGCGGTCTGCACCATCTCGTCTACGAGGTGGTGGACAACGCGGTCGACGAGGCGCTCGCGGGCTACTGCGACCGGATCGTGGTCACGCTGCTCGCCGACGGCGGCGTCCGGGTCGAGGACAACGGCCGCGGCATCCCGGTCGACATCGTCGAGTCCGAGGGCAAGCCGGCCGTCACCGTGGTGCTCACCGTGCTGCACGCCGGCGGCAAGTTCGGCGGCGGCGGGTACAAGGTGTCCGGTGGTCTGCACGGCGTCGGCGTCTCGGTGGTGAACGCGCTGTCCACCCGCCTCACCGTCGACGTCCGGAAGAACGGCAGGCTCTACACGCAGTCCTTCACCCGCGGTGAGCCGGACGCGGACCTCGCCGAGGTGGGCACCTCCGAGCACAACGGCACCACGGTCACGTTCTGGCCGAGCCCGGAGATCTTCGAGACCACCATCTACTCGTACGAGACGCTCACGACGCGGTTCCGCGAGTACGCGTTCCTGAACAAGGGCCTGGAGCTCGTGATCCGCGACGAGCGCCCCGACCACACGCCGGACGGTGAGCCGGTCGAGCAGTCCTTCAAGTACGACGACGGGCTGGTCGACTACGTGCAGTACCTGACCGGCCTCAGGGAGACGGTCCACCGCGACGTGATCTCCTTCGAGGCCTCCCAGGAGGAGAACAGCCTCAGCCTGGAGATCGCGATGCAGTGGAGCGGCTCGTTCCAGGAGTCGGTGCACACGTTCGCGAACACGATCAACACCCACGAGGGCGGCACGCACGAGGAGGGTTTCCGGGCGGCGCTCACCTCGCTGGTCAACTCGTTCGGCGAGGACCAGGGGATGATCAAGAAGAAGGAGGACCGGCTCACCGGCGACGACGTCCGCGAGGGCCTGACCGCGATCATCTCGGTGAAGCTGGCCGAGCCGCAGTTCGAGGGCCAGACCAAGACCAAGCTCGGCAACACCGAGGCCAAGTCGTTCGTGCAGAAGGTCGTGAACGACAAGCTCGGCGAGTGGTTCGAGAAGAACCCGGCCGAGGGTCGCGAGATCATCCGCAAGGCCACCGCGGCCGCGTCCGCCCGGATCGCCGCCCGCAAGGCGCGCGATCTGGCCCGCAACCGCAAGGGCCTGCTGGGCGGCGGCGGCCTGCCGGGCAAGCTGAGCGACTGCCAGTCGACCAACCCGGAGGAGTGCGAGGTCTACATCGTCGAGGGTGACTCGGCGGGTGGCTCCGCGAAGGGCGGCCGGGACCCGAAGTTCCAGGCCATCCTGCCGATCCGCGGCAAGATCCTGAACGTCGAGAAGGCCCGGATCGACAAGGTCCTGCAGAACAACGAGGTGCAGGCGATCATCTCCGCGCTCGGCACCGGCATCCACGAGGACTTCGACGCCGACAAGCTGCGGTACCACAAGATCGTGATCATGGCCGACGCGGACGTCGACGGTCAGCACATCCGCACCCTGCTGCTCACGCTGCTCTTCCGCTTCATGCGGCCGCTGATCGAGAAGGGCCACGTGTACGCCGCGCAGCCGCCCCTGTACAAGCTGCGCTGGAGCAACGCCGCGCACGAGCTGGCCTACACCGACCGGGAGCGCGACGGCCTGCTCGCCGCCGGCTCCGAGGCAGGCAAGAAGCTTCCGAAGGAGAACCCGATCCAGCGCTACAAGGGTCTGGGTGAGATGAACGCCGACGAGCTGTGGGAGACCACGATGGACCCGGCGAACCGGGTGCTGCTGCAGGTGACGCTCGACGACGCCGCCCGCGCGGACGAGACGTTCGCGACCCTGATGGGCGATGACGTCGAGGCCCGCCGCTCCTTCATCCAGCGCAACGCCAAGGACGTCCGGTTCCTGGACATCTGAGTCCAGCCAGGCGTCGTACCACTGAATCGAACGGGATCAGCAGCAGATGACCGAGACCCCCACCTCGCCTGGACACGACCGGGTCGAGCCGATCGACCTGCAGTCGGAGATGCAGCAGTCGTACCTCGACTACGCGATGGCCGTCATCGTCGGCCGGGCGCTGCCCGAGGTCCGCGACGGGCTGAAGCCGGTGCACCGGCGGATCCTCTACGCGATGTACGACGGCGGCTACCGGCCGGACCGCGGGTTCAACAAGTGCAGCCGCGTCGTCGGTGACGTGATGGGTCAGTACCACCCGCACGGTGACTCGGCGATCTACGACACCCTGGTCCGGCTCGCGCAGCCGTGGGTGATGCGGGCGCCGCTGATCCAGGGCCAGGGCAACTTCGGCTCGCCGGGCAACGACCCGGCCGCCGCGATGCGGTACACCGAGTGCCGGATGGCGCCGCTGGCGATGGAGATGGTCCGCGACATCGACCAGGACACGGTCGACTTCCGGCCCAACTACGACGGCAAGTCGCAGGAGCCGGTGATCCTGCCGTCGCGGTTCCCGAACCTGCTGGTCAACGGCTCGTCGGGTATCGCGGTCGGCATGGCGACCAACATCCCGCCCCACAACCTGCGCGAGGTGGCGGCCGCGGTCGACTGGGCGCTGGAGCACCCGGCGGCCACCCAGGAGGAGCTGCTCGCGGCCTGCTTGCGGCACATCAAGGGGCCGGACTTCCCGAACGGCGCGCTGATCGTCGGGTACCAGGGCATCTCCGACGCGTACCGGACCGGGCGCGGCTCGGTCACCATGCGCGCGGTGGTGGACATCGAGGAGGACAGCAAGGGCCGGACCAGCCTGGTCGTCACCCAGCTGCCCTACATGTGCAACCCGGACAACCTGGCGCAGAAGATCGCCGAGCTGGTCAACACCGGAAAGATCAACGGCATCGCGGACATCCGCGACGACACCTCGTCGCGGACCGGGCAGCGGCTGGTGATCGTGCTGAAGCGCGACGCCCAGCCCCGCGTCGTGCTGAACAACCTCTACAAGCACACCCAGCTGCAGGACACGTTCGGCTGCAACATGCTGGCGCTGGTCGACGGGGTGCCGCGGACGCTGTCCATCGACGCGTTCGTGAGCCACTGGATCGACCACCAGATCGAGGTCATCCAGCGTCGTACCCGCTTCCGGCTGCGGCAGGCCGAGGAGCAGGCGCACGTCTACCGCGGTCTGGTGAAGGCGCTCGACGCGCTCGACGAGGTGATCGCGCTGATCCGGCGCAGCCCCGACGTCGAGCAGGCGCGCAGCGGCCTGATGGGCCTGCTGGAGATCGACGAGATCCAGGCGCAGGCGATCCTGGACATGCAGCTGCGCCGGCTGGCCGCGCTGGAGCGCCAGAAGATCATCGACCGGCTGAACGAGCTCGAGGCGATCATCGCCGACCTCGCGGACATCCTCGCCTCGCCGGCCCGGCAGCGGCAGATCGTCCGCGACGAGCTCGCCGAGATCGTGGACAAGTACGGCGACGACCGGCGCACCGAGATCATCGCGGCCGACGGCGACCTGTCCGTGCAGGACCTGGTGCCGGACGAGGACGTGGTCGTCACGATCACGCGCGGTGGCTACGCGAAGCGGACGAAGACCGACCTCTACCGGGTGCAGAACCGCGGCGGCAAGGGTGTGCGCGGCGCGGCGCTGCGGGCCGACGACGAGGTCGGGCACTTCTTCGCCACCACGAACCACCACTGGATCCTGTTCTTCACCACGAAGGGCCGGGTCTACCGGGCGAAGGTGTGGCAGCTGCCGGAGTCGGCGCGCGACGCCAAGGGTTCGCACGTGGCCGGGCTGCTGTCGTTCCAGCCGGACGAGGAGATCGCGCAGGTGCTGACGCTGCGCGACTACGAGCAGGCGCCGTACCTGGTGCTCGCGACCAAGCGCGGGCTGGTGAAGAAGACGGCGCTCACCGACTACGACTCCGCGCGGCAGAGCGGGATCATCGCGGTGAACTTCCGCGAGGACGACGACGAGCTGATCGGCGCCGAGCTGTGCACGTCGGAGGACGACCTGCTGCTGGTGTCGCGGAAGGGCCAGTCGATCCGGTTCACCGCCGACGACGAGCAGCTGCGCCCGATGGGCCGGGCCACCTCCGGCGTGACCGGGATGAAGTTCCGCCCGGGTGACGAGCTGCTGTCGATGTCCGTCGTACGGGCGGGGTCGCAGGAGGATGCGCAGTACGTGTTCACCGTGACCGACGCCGGGTACGCCAAGCGGACGGAGGTGTCGCAGTACCGCCAGCAGGGTAGAGGTGGTCTTGGCATCAAGGCGGTCAAGCTCAACGACGAACGGGGATCCCTGGTGGGTGCGCTCATCGTGGTCGACTCCGACCAGGTGCTGGCGATCAAGACCAGTGGCCAGGTCGTGCGCAGCCGCGTGGACACGGTGCCGGTCAAGGGGCGGGACACCATGGGCGTGAAGTTCGCCGGCGTCGGCGGGTCCGACGCGGTCGTCGCGATCGCCCGGAACGCGGAGGCGGCGAGCGAGTCGCTGGTCGACGCAGCGGATTCAGCCGAATCTGATCCGGAGTCAACCGGGAGCACCCCTGATGGCGTCAGGATGGGTGACGAGGATTCGACTGGGGCTGACACCGCGGTTACGGTCGAAGGCGACGAAGCGGGTCAGGAGGACACCTGATGACTGACGGTGCGCGGCATACCACGGATCCGGTCCAGCCGGACGAGTCGCTGAGCGGCGAGAAGGCCGAGCGCAACGGCTCGGGGCTGTCCGGCTCAGGTCCGGCGAACGGCCGTCCGTCGATCATGCAGCCCCGGCCCGTGCCGCGGCAGAACCCGTCCTCGCCGGGCTCGTCGCCCGGCAAGGCGAGCCCCGGCGGCTCGCCGGCGGAGACGTTCAGCTCCGCCCCGGTGCTGCCGAACCCGCTGTCCGGATCCAAGCCGCCCGCCGTCCCGCCGGCGACGCCGGCTACGGACTCGTCGTCCACCGCACCGTCGACGCCTGGCACGCGGCCGGCGCCGTCCGTCGTACAGCCGACCCCGCCGACGGCGACCGAGACCATCTCGAACCGGCT
>DASXRB010001068.1:0-7114 GCA_036506875.1 Kribbellaceae bacterium
GGGTCGTTGAACACGACATTCCCTGTGCAACGCCCCGACAGGAGGTACGACGGCCCGCGGCGTGGTGCAGCGACCGACCGCGACTGGTCCCCACCGCCGAGCCGCCTGTGGTCACAAGGGACCGACGAACGGCGACACGCCGGGTCAGAAGGGCCCGATGATTGGTTTTAGGCCAGGAGCGGCCCGGCCACGCCGCTGCCGCGGAAGTCGCGCGACACGTGGACCTGCTCGACCTCGTCCCCGACCACCATCACGAACCCCGCGAGCTGATCGCCGACCACCGCCACCGTGGTGTCGCCGACGCGCTGCGCGGCCCGCGGCCCGACCGACTCCGGCGTCCGGACCCGGTCAGCTCGTCCGGGACGTGCCCGAGATGGCCGTCCAGCCATTCGTCGTACCAGATCGCCGCGATGGCCGGGGCATCCTCGGGCCGCGCGGGGCGCAGCCGCACGGTCGGCATGCCGCCGAGACCACGTCGACGGTCGTTGCCGTCGTCAACAGCGTGATCCACGCCGCATTGCCGGGCGCCCGGGGCGGGTGCTGGCCTACTGTGTCGGGGATGAGGCTCACAGTGATCGGCTGCTCGGGCTCCGTGCCCGGGCCCGACTCGCCCGCGTCGTCGTACCTCGTGAGTGCCGACGGCTACCACCTGCTGCTCGATCTCGGCAGCGGCGCGCTCGGCGCGCTGCAGCGGCACATCCGGGTGGACCAGATCGGCGCGGTCGCGCTGTCGCACCTGCACGCGGACCACTGCCTGGACCTGTGCGGGCTGTACGTCGCCTCGAAGTACTCGCCGTGCGCGCCGCTGCGGACCCCGGTGTACGGGCCGGAAGGCACGTCGGCGCGGATGGCCCGGGCGTACGACCTGCCCGACGAACCGGGCATGTCGGAGGAGATGGACTTCAGCGACTGGCGGCCGTCGCAGGAGATCGGGCCGTTCACCGTGCGCACCGCGCTGATGGCGCACCCGGTGACGGCCTACGCGATGAGGGTCGAGTACGACGGGAAGGCGCTGGTGTACTCCGGGGACACCGGGCCCACCGACGCGCTGGTCGACCTGGCCCGCGGCGCCGACGTACTGCTCTGCGAAGCCGCGATGCGCGACGAGGACCCGGACAACCCGCCCGACCTGCACCTCACCGGCGGCCAGGCCGGCGAGCACGCCGCCCGAGCCGGCGTCGGCCGCCTCATCGTCACCCACGTCCCGCCCTGGTTCGACCGCGCCACCCAGGCCGAGGCCGCCCGCCGAACCTTCGACGGCGAGGTCCTCGCCGCCACCCCGGACACGTCGTACGAGATCTGACCCCTCTTCCTTTGGCGTTCATCGGTCGCTTCTTCCGCGACCTGTGGACAACCCAAGGCTGCCTGTCCGCCGACCGCCGGCGCGAAGGGGTTGTCCACAGGTCGCGGAAAAAGCGACCGATGAACGACTTAGGGATGGGACTGGCCGCGGTCGAAGTAGGCGACCAGGTCCGGGTCCAGCGGGGCCACGTCGACCGGGGTGCCGCCGTTGCGGAGGGACTCGGTGGCGGCGCAGCCGGCGGCTACGGCCTCGCGGGCGGCGACGGGGGAGGTGAGGGTCGCGCCGCCGTCGCGGACGAAGCGGACGAACTCCGCCACCAGCCGCGGGTCCGCGCCGCCGTGGCCGCCCTCGGCCTCGGGGATCTCGACGACCAGGTCGGCGTCCTCGCGGTAGTTCGACCGCCGCGCGTTCCACACCTTCACCACGCCGCCCGGGGAGTCGCCGAAGTTCTCCAGCCGCCCGGCCGTCCCGATCACGGTGTAGTTGCGCCAGTAGTCCGGCGTGAAGTGGCACTGCTGGTACGTGAGGAACACCCCGTTGTCGAGCGCGAGGTTCGCCATGCTGAGGTCCTCGACGTCCATCACCGGTGCCATCCCGCGCTGCGCCAGCGGCGGCCAGTTCTCCTCGGGCTTGTAGAACTCGTCGAACCGCTGCCCGGACCGGTCCAGCCGGTCGGTGATCCCGCCGTACACGACCAGCCCGCCGAACGCCGACGCCCGCCGGGTGTAGCCGCCGGCCAGCCAGTGCATCACGTCGATGTCGTGCGCACCCTTCTGCAGCAGCAGGCTCGTCGTGCGAGTCCGGTCCGCGTGCCAGTCCTTGAAGTAGAAGTCGCCGCCGTGCCCGACGAAGTGCCGGCACCAGATCGCCTTCACGTCGCCGATCGCGCCGTCCAGGATCAGGTCGCGCATCAGCTGCACGACCGGCATGTGCCGCATGTTGTGCCCGACGTACAGCCGGGCGCCGGACTCGCGCGCGGTCTCCAGCACCCGGTCGCAGTCCTCGGTCGTGATCGCCAGCGGCTTCTCCACGAACACCGCGACCCCGGCCGACAGGAAGTCGATCGCCGGGCCCGCGTGCAGGTGGTCCGGCGTGGTCAGGAAGACCCCGTCGAGCCCGAGGCCGAGCAGCTCGCGGTGGTCGCCGTACGCCGTCGCGCCCGGGTACTGCTCGAGACCGGCGCGCCGCTGGGCCTCGACCGGGTCGCACACCGCGACGACCCGCGAACCGTGGTCCGGGTCGTCGGCGTGCGTTCCGATGCGGCTGCGCGCGCCGAGCCCCACGACGCCGAACCTGAGCTCACGGGTGCTGTCGTTCATCGAGGCCCTCCGCTGTAGGCTGTGTGTGCGAGTGCGTGAAAGATCCTAC
This sequence comes from Kribbellaceae bacterium, assembly GCA_036506875.1. Lineage (GTDB taxonomy): Bacteria > Actinomycetota > Actinomycetes > Propionibacteriales > Kribbellaceae > DASRHY01. Next base: position 2,672 of record DASXRB010001068.1, read on the forward strand.
TTTCACGCAACTATGGTCCGGCTGGGTAGGTGTCCGGGGCACCAACGTTGGCCGAAGGTTGCCCGGCGCGTCACCTGGGAATCACCGGCCGCCCGCCCGGCAACGACACAGTGACGGAACGTGAGCCTGCACTTCGTGGCGCTGGGCGACTCGACCACCGTGGGGGTCGGGGACCCGCTGGGTGGCAAGGAGGTGTCCCGGACCGGAGCCGGGGCCCTTCCCGGTGAAGGCTGGCGTGGCTGGGCGGCGCTGCTTGCGCAGGCCCTCGGCTCCTCGCAGCCCGTGACCTTCGAGAACCTCTCCAAGACGGGCGCGACCGCACCGCTGGTGGCCGGCGACCAGCTGCCGGCGGCGGGTGCGGGGCGGATCGACCTCGCCTCGCTGATCGTCGGCGTGAACGACACCATGCGGTCCACGTTCGACCCGCTGCAGATCCGCGACAGCCTGCACGAGGTCGCCTCCGAGCTGACCCGCCGAGGCGCGCTGCTGCTGACCGTGCGCTTCCACGACCACGGCCGCGTCTTCGGCCTGCCCACCTGGCTGCGCCGGCCGCTGTGGCGCCGGATCGAGCTGGTCAACGCCGCGTACGACGACGTGTACGCCGCCTACGGCGGGATCCGGGTGGACCTGGCCGGCTGTCCCGAGGTCTACCACCGCGACTTCTGGTCCGTGGACCGGCTGCACCCCGGTGAGCGCGGGCACCGCCAGCTCGCCCGCGCCTTCGCCGACAAGCTGGCCGCGCACGGCGTGCCGATCGCCGATCCGCCGTCGCTGAACTGCGACTCGCAGAGCCCGCCGAACCCGTGGGGCGACGCGGTCTGGATGATCCGGGAGGGCGCCCCGTGGGTCGGCCGCCGCGCCCGCGACCTGGCACCCTGGGCGGCCCGGATGGCGGTCAGCGAAGCCCGTACGACGTTCCGCCGGCTCACCCCGGACCGGGTCGCCGACCGCCTCGAACCGCAGCATGCGCTCGAGTCCGAACCCGGCCTGAACCACAGCGCCGCCTGACGGCTCAGCGCGTGACGCGCCGCCCGGGACGTCCGGGCCGCGCGCGTCGCCGCCGGTCGTCAGAGCAGGGTCTTGCCACCGGCGGTCAGGAGCGGCATTGGCAGCCCGCCGCCGGTGTCGGAGCCGGGAAGGTCGACGGTGTAGACGTCCAGGCCTCGGACCAGGTCGGCGGTGTAGACGATGTTCGTCTTGCGCCCGGTGGCGATGCCCTGGCTGTTGCGCACCGGCACCCAGTACGCGTCCCACACCTCCGACAGGCCCGGCGCGAAGTAGCCGAACTCGACCAGGTTCCTCGGGTCCCGGACGTCGATCAGCCGCAGCCCGCCCTGGTAGTAGCCCTGGGCAACGATCCCGCTCGGGTGGAAGTCGAACCAGTGCGCCGAGCAGAACGCCTCGTCCGGCAGCGCGACGCCTTCACCCGGGTCGACCGGGTTGATCCGGTCCAGTGGGTGGATCGCGGCGGGCGTCCCGTCCAGCTTGTCGACGTACCAGGTCTGGAAGCTGCCCGCGGTCGCGCAGTCGGTGTTCTCGTAGTCCTCCTCGGTCACCAGCAGAACGTTGCCGTTCGCAACCGACGGCGCCGTGCCCGGCTGGAACGCGCCCGCGTTGGGCCGGTCGGAGTTGTGGTGGATGAAGTCGTTCCACCCGGGCGCGGTGCCGGTCGCGTCGGTGCTCGTGACCAGCTTCGGGTGCGCCGGGTCGCGCACGTCGTACACCGCGGAGCCGCCGGAGCCGGTGTGCACGCCGTACCCGGCGGTGTCGAAGTTCCACTTGTGGCCGACGCCGTCGGAGAAGGCCGCGTTCGGGCGCATCGCCGGCGAGTCCGACAGCACGGTGAGCTCGCGCGGGTTGTCCAGGTCGGTCAGGTCGACGACCGAGCCGCCGGCGGTGTAGACGTAGTCGCACGCGGTGTCGCGCACACAGGTCACGGTGTGCGTCGACGACGAGGTCTTCGCCCGCGACCGGATCGTCGGGTGGTGCGGGTCGGTGACGTCGACGACCAGGAACTCGTCGTACCCGACCGGCCGGACGTGCGCGATGTCGTCGGTGGAGGCCTGGGTGAGGTCGATGCCCACCAGGACGAACCGCACGAGCGAGCCGTCGACCTTCTTCTCGCCGCAGTTCATCGCCTCGTTCTCGAAGACCAGGTCCGGCAGCAGGCCGGTCAGCTGGGGCGCGAGCGGGTCGTGCACGTCGTACACGGCGATCGAGTGGACCGTCGAGGTGTAGAAGTACGGCGCGGACTTGGCGAAGCAGCCGGAGATCGCGGTCACGTCCGGGACGTTGGTGACGAAGTGGACGTTCGGTGTGCCGACCAGCGGGACCGACGTGCCGGCGGTGAGGAACTCGTGCCGTTTCGCGTCGGTGCGGGTCAGGGCGCCGCCCGGGTCGTGCGCGGCGGCCGGGGGGAGCCCGAGGCCGGCCGGGACGGCGAGCGCGAGGACCAGGCCGAGGACCAGCGAACGGACGGCGCGCAGGAAGGGACGTGCGGCGGATTGCGTCATGGTGCGACTCCGTAGGGGGGCGGCCCGAGGCGGGCAATGCTGGCAGATGAGGCGGCCGGTGCCAAGACCTCACCGACCAGTAGGACGGATAGGGTTGCTGATCATGACGACGCTCCGCGGCGACGGCCGCGCCCCCGACCAGCTCCGACCGGTGACGATCACCCGCCAGTGGCTCGACCATGCCGAGGGATCGGTGCTGATCGAGTTCGGCCGGACCCGGGTGCTGTGCGCGGCGAGCGTCACCGAGGGTGTCCCGCGCTGGCGGAAGGGCTCCGGCCTGGGCTGGGTGTCGGCGGAGTACGCGATGCTGCCGCGGGCCACGAACACCCGCTCCGAGCGCGAGTCGGTGAAGGGCAGGATCGGCGGGCGTACGCACGAGATCTCGCGGCTGATCGGCCGGTCGCTGCGGGCCGTGGTCGACTACAAGGCGCTCGGCGAGAACACGATCCTGCTGGACTGCGACGTGCTCCAGGCCGACGGCGGCACCCGGACCGCCGCGGTCACCGGCGCCTATGTCGCGCTCGCGGACGCGGTGTCGTTCCTGCGCGACCGCAAGGCGCTGAACGGCGAGCCGCTGACCGGTTCGGTGGCCGCGGTGTCGGTCGGCATCGTCGGCGACGAAGCACTGCTCGACCTGTGCTACGACGAGGACGTGCGGGCCGAGACCGACATGAACCTCGTCCTCACCGGTGACGGGCGGTTCGTCGAGGTGCAGGGCACCGCGGAGGGGGAGCCGTTCGACCGCAAGCTGCTGGACGGCCTGCTCGACCTCGGCGTGACCGGCTGCGCGGAGCTGACCCGGCTGCAGCGCGAGGCGCTGGCCCGATGAGCAAGGTGCTGCTGGCCACCCACAACGCGAAGAAGCTGGAAGAGCTGCGCCGTATCCTCGAGCCCGAGGTGCCCGGGATCGAGGTGCTCGGCCTCGACGACGTCGCGTCGTACGACGAGCCGGTGGAGACCGAGCCGACGTTCGCCGGGAACGCGCTGCTGAAAGCCCGGGCGGCGGTGGCGGCGACCGGGCTGCCGGCGCTGGCCGACGACAGCGGGCTGTGCGTGGACGCGCTGAACGGGATGCCGGGGGTGCTGTCCGCGCGGTGGTCCGGCCGGGACAAGGACGACGCGGCGAACAACGCGCTGCTGCTCGCACAGCTGGCCGACGTACCGGACGAGCGGCGCGGTGCGGCCTTCGTGGCGGCGGTCGCGTTCGTCCGCCCGGACGGCGGCGAGGACGTCGTGCACGGCGAGATGGTCGGCGCGGTGCTGCGGGAGCCGCGCGGGGCCGGCGGGTTCGGGTACGACCCGCTGTTCGTGCCGGCCGGGTACGACGTGACCTCGGCCGAGCTGTCCGCCGAGGACAAGGACCGGCTCAGCCACCGCGGCCAGGCCCTCCGCGCGATCGCCCCCATGGTGGCCGAGGCGCTGGCCTGACAGCCTGTGTGTTCACGAATCGCCTACGAATGAGGCGAATCGAAGGCAATTCGTGAACACGGGAGAGGGTGACGGGAGTGCGGTTCGCGGGGAAGGACCGGATCGGGGTCGCGAACGGTGAGATCACCGTGGCGTTCCGGAGGTGGGAGCGGCCGCGGGTGGTCGCCGGGCGGGTCTACCGGACGAACGGCGGCCGGCTGCTCGTCGACGCCGTCGACCGGATCGCGCCGTCCAAGGTGACCGACCGGGACGCCCGGGCCGCCGGCCGGGCGAATGCGGCGGCGGTCCGTGCGGACGACCGGGGCGACACGGCGAACCCGCTCTACCGGGTGCGGTTCCACCTGGTCACCGATCCGGACGACCGCGAGCTGCTGGCCGCCGACGACGACCTGGGGCCGGCCGACCTGGCCGAGATCGCGCTGCGGCTGGAGCGGTACGACAAGGCCAGCTCGCACGGCGCGTGGACCGAGACGACGCTGCGGATGATCGCCGCCCAGCCGGC
>DASXRB010001069.1:0-3781 GCA_036506875.1 Kribbellaceae bacterium
CAAGCTGCGGGCGTCGATCTCGGTGCTCGGGCCGCTGCTCGGCCGCTGCGGGCGGGCGGAGGTGGCGCTGCCCGGCGGTGACAACATCGGCTCGCGCGGGCTGAACATGCACGTCGCGGGCCTGGAGTCGATGGGCGCGAAGGTCCACATCGAGCACGGTTTCGTCGTCGCCGAGGCGCCGTCCGGGTTGCACGGCGCCGAGGTCTGGCTGGACTTCCCGAGCGTCGGCGCGACCGAGACGATCATGATGGCCGCGGTGCTGGCGAGCGGTACGACAGTCATCGAGAACGCGGCGCGCGAGCCGGAGATCGTCGACATCTGCTCGATGCTGACCGCGATGGGCGCCCGGATCGAGGGCGCGGGTACGCCAAGGATCGCCGTCCACGGCGTGGACCGGTTGCACGCCGTGGACCACGTCGTCGTACCGGACCGGATCGTGGCCGGTACCTGGGCGTTCGCGGCGGCGATCACCCGAGGCGACATACTGGTGCGCAACGGCCGGGCCGAGCACCTGGAGCTGCCGCTGGACAAGCTGCACCGCGCCGGCGCCGAGATCTCGGTCGTCGACGAGGGGTTCCGGGTGCGGATGGACGAGCGGCCGCACGCGGTGGACGCGGTGACCCTGCCGTTCCCCGGGTTCCCGACCGACCTGCAGGCGTTCATGATCGCGATGAACGCGATCAGCGACGGGGCGGCAATGGTGACGGAGAACCTCTTCGAGGGCCGCTTCACGTTCGCGCAGGAGCTCACCCGTCTCGGCGCGCAGGTCCAGACCGACGGCCACCACGCGGCCGTCCGCGGCGTCGAGCGGCTGTCGGGCGCCCCGGTCGTCGCCACCGACATCCGCGCCGGCGCCGCACTCGTCCTGGCCGGCCTGGTCGCCGACGGCGAGACGCGCGTCTCCGCCGCCCACCACGTGCACCGCGGCTACACCGACTTCGCCGGCAACCTCCGCCGCCTGGGCGCCGACGTCGTCGTAGAACCCGACGACACCGAGCTGTACTGGACCTGATTCCGTTCATCGGGCCCTTGTGACCCGGCGTGTCGCCGTTCGTCGGGCCCGTATGACCATCAGGCCCGGGCCGGCGGGGGACCTGAAGTCGTGGGTGTGAACTGCTAGCCGGGTCGTTGAACAAGGCATTCCCTGTTCAACGGCCCGACAAGGGGTACGACGTCCCGGCGCGCTGTTGAACCGCTGGCCGCCCTGCTCTCGACGACTGCCAGCCCGTGGTCACAAGGGCCCGACGAACGGCGACACGCCCGGTCACAAGGGCCCGATGAACGGTGTAGTCAGAGGGCGGCCACGTCGAGGAGGCGGAGGGCCAGGTCGCCGAGCTCGTCGGTCTCGGTGAGGTCGAGCTCGGCGGTGATGCGCCAGTCGTGGTTACCGGCTGGGTCGTCGAGGATCTGCTGGACCAGCCAGCGGCCGGGCTGCTCCTCGACGATGAACAGCGCCGGGCCGCGGGCGTTCGCGTCGGTGCCGACGGTCTCGTGCTCGGCGTAGTACGCCGTACCCGCCCCGGCCCAGCGGCCCGCGTCCCAGCCGGAGCCGGCGTCGAGCGCTCCGAGCTCGGCCCACCGGTGCCGGGCCATCAGCTCGACCCGGCGGAACATCGCGTTGCGGACCATGACCCGCAGCGCGCGCGGGTTCGCCGACAGCCGCCGCGGCCCGCTCGGCACGACCGCGGCCTCTTCCTCTGCTGACGCGTCCGGGTTCGTGAGCTCCTCCCACTCGTCGAGCAGGCTGGAGTCGGTCTGCCGGACCAGCTCGCCGAGCCACTCCATGAGATCGGTCAGCTCCTCGGTCCGCGCCGACGCCGGCACGGTCTGCCGCAACGCCTTGTACGCGTCGCCGAGATACCGCAGCACCACACCCTCGGACCGCGCCAGGCCGTAGTACGACACGAACTCGCCGAACGTCATGCCGCGTTCATACAGATCCCGTACGACGGACTTCGGCGACAGCGGGGTCTCCGCGATCCACGGATGGCTGCCGCGGTACACGTCGTACGCGTGGTTGAGCAGGTCCTCCAGCGGCTTGGGCCAGGAGACGTCCTCGAGCAGCTCCATCCGCTCGTCGTACTCGATGCCCTCGGCCTTCATCCGCTCGACCGCCTCGCCGCGCGCCTTGAACTCCTGCGCCATCAGCACCGGCCGCGGGTCCTCCAGCGTCGCCTCGAGTACCGACAGCACGTCGAGCGCATAGGTCGGTTCCGACGCGTCCAGCAGCTCCAGCGCGGCCAGGGCGAAGGTCGACAGCGGCTGGTTCAGGGAGAAGTCGCGCTGCAGGTCGACGGTGAGCCGCGTCGTCCTGCCGGTCTCGTCCGGCTCGTCCAGCCTCTCGACGACGCCGGCCGCGAGCAGGCTGCGGTAGATCGCGATCGCGCGCCGGATCATCCGGGTCTGCTTGGCAGGCTCCTCGTGGTTGTCGCGCAGCAGCTGCCGCATCGCGGCGAACGCGTCGCCCTCGCGGGAGATCACGTTCAGCAGCATCGCGTGGCTGACCCGCATCCGGGACACCAGCGGCTCCGGGGACGCCGCGACCAGCCGGTCGAACGTGTCCTCCCCCCAGGTGACGAACCCCTCGGGTGCCTTCTTGCGCTGCACCTTGCGCTGCTTCTTCGGGTCGTCGCCGGCCTTCTCCAGCGCCTTCACGTTCTCGACGACGTGGTCAGGAGCCTGTACGACGACGGTGCCGGACGTGTCGTACCCGGCCCGGCCGGCCCGGCCCGCGATCTGGTGGAACTCCCTTGCCTTGAGCAACCGTTGCCGCCGGCCGTCGTACTTGCTCAGGCCGGTCAGGACCACGGTGCGGATCGGGACGTTGATGCCGACCCCGAGGGTGTCGGTGCCGCAGATGACCTTGAGCAGGCCGGACTGCGCGAGCTGCTCGACCAGCCGGCGGTACTTCGGCAGCATGCCCGCGTGGTGCACGCCGATCCCGTGCCGGACCAGCCGCGACAGTGTCTTGCCGAACCCGGTGCCGAACCGGAAGTCGCCGATCAGCTTCGCGATCTCGTCCTTCTCCTCCCGGCTGCACACGTTGATGCTCATCAGCGCCTGGGCGCGCTCCAGCGCGGCCGCCTGGGTGAAGTGCACGACGTACACCGGCGCCTGGCCGGTCTCCAGCAGCTCGGTCAGCGTCTCGTGCAGCGCGGTGACCACATAGCGGTGGGTCAGCGGCACCGGGCGCTCGGCGGAGGTGACGACCGCCGTGGGCCTGCCGGTACGACGGGTGAGGTCGGTCTGGAACCGCTCGACCTCGCCGAGCGTGGCCGACATCAGGACGAACTGGGCCCGCGGCAGCTCCAGCAGCGGCACCTGCCACGCCCAGCCCCGGTCCGGCTCGGAGTAGAAGTGGAACTCGTCCATCACTACCTGGCCGACATCGGCCTTCGCGCCCTCGCGCAACGCCTGGTTCGCGAGCACCTCGGCGGTGCAGCAGATGATCGGGGCGCCGGCGTTGACCGCGGCGTCGCCGGTGAGCATGCCGACCTTGTCGGCGCCGAACACGTCGCAGAGCGCGAAGAACTTCTCCGACACGAGCGCCTTGATCGGTGCGGTGTAGTACGTCCGCACCCCGGCGGCCAGCGCGGCGAAGTGAGCGCCGGTCGCGACCAGGCTCTTGCCCGACCCGGTGGGTGTGGACAGGATCAGGTTCGACCCCGTCATCACCTCGATCAGCGCCTCCTCCTGCGCCGGGTAGAGCGTGATGCCCTGACCACCGACCCAGGTAGCGAACGCGTCGTACAGCGCGTCCGGATCGGACTCGGCGGGGAGG
>DASXRB010001070.1:0-2881 GCA_036506875.1 Kribbellaceae bacterium
GTGGGAGCTGTACCTGATCTCGGGGCTGCCGGACGGGCACGTCGCGATCTACAACAAGATCCATCACTCGGCGGTCGACGGGGTGTCCGGCGGCGACATCCTCAGCGCTCTGCTGGATCTCACCCCGAAGGGCCGCGAGACCCCGGTGCCGGCGGGACCGTTCACCGGCGAGCAGCCGCCGGGAGCGCTCAGCCTGCTGGCCCGCAGTGCGGCCTCGGCGCTGCGGCAGCCGGCACACGCGGTCCGGGTGGCCGGGCGGCTCGCCCGCTCCGCGCCCGGCATCGCCACGGCGTTCCGCGGGCCGCTGGTCGGCCTGCTACCGCGTCCCGTCGCCCGGCTGCTGTCCGGCGACACCGCGAGCCCGTTGCTGCCGGGTACCACGCTGCGCGCCCCGCGGACGCCGTTCAACGCACCCGTCACGCCGCACCGGCGCTGGGCGTTCACGGACCTGTCGCTGGACGACGTGAAGACCGTCCGGCGGGCTGCGGGACTGACCGTCAACGACGTCGTCATGGCACTGTGCGCCGGCGCGTTGCGGCGCTGGCTGCTCGACCACGACGTGCTGCCGGAGGCGCCGCTCGTCGCCGCCGTGCCGGTGTCGATCCGCACCGACGACCAGCGCGGCGCGATGGGCAACCAGGTGTCGATGATGATGGCGGCGCTGCCGACGCACCTCGGCGCGCCGGTGGAGCGGCTGGCCGCGGTGCACGTCGCCATGCTCGCCGCCAAGGAACAGCACGACGCGATCCCGGCCCGGCTGCTGGCCGACGTCAGCCAGTTCGCGATGCCGGTGCTGGCCAACCAGGCGTGGCGGCTGTCGGCCAGGCTGCGGTTGTTCGAGCGGGTCGCGCCGTACAACCTGATCATCTCCAACGTGCCCGGGCCGGACGTGCCGCTCTACCTGGCCGGCGCGGAGCTGCTCGCGTACTACCCGGTGTCGGCGATCTTCGACGGCAACGGGCTCAACATCACCGTGATGAGCTACCGTGGCACGCTGTACTTCGGGTTGGTCGCCTGCCGGGAGCTGATGCCGGGCCTCGACGACCTGGCCGAGTACCTGCGCGCCGAGCTGGACGAGCTGCTTGCCATCGCCGCCGGCAACCGCTAGTCGTGTCCCAGGATCCGCCGATTACCTACCCAACGTTGCTTGACGAGGCAGTAGCTACCCGCACCGGCGCAGGATCAGCAGGGCGTAGGTTCGCGCGCAGTGCAGCACCTCGTCGAGCTGGACGTGCTCGTCGGCGGCGTGCGCGTACCGGACGTCGCCGGGTCCGTACTGCAGTGTCGGGATCCCCGCGGCGGCGTACTGGCGCAGGTCGGAGCCGTACGGCGCGCCGCGGACCGCGGGTGCCGCCGGCGCACCGGCGTCCTCGGCGGCCGCCACCGTCTCGCCGAGCAGCGGATGCCCTTCCGGGAGCGCGCCGGACGCGAACACCCCGCCGGGCCAGCTCACCGCTACCGGGTGCTCGCGCAACCAGTCGTCGCCGGCGCAGGCCTCGGCGACCGCGGCCTCGAGCTCGTGCCGCGCCTGCTCGACCGGCTCCCGCAGCCGGACGCCGTACCGGCCGGTGGCGATCAGCCGGTCCGGCACGGTGCTCGCCCAGTCGCCGGCCTCGACCGTTCCGACCGAGAGCGGGTACGCGAGGTCGAGGTGTGACAGCAACGGGTCCGGCACGGCGTTGCGGCGCTGCTCGAGGTGGCGCAGCGCGGCGTGCACCCGCTCGAAGGCCTCGATCGCGCTGACCCCGCGCGTCCTGGTCGATCCGTGCGTGGCCAGGCCGGTGACGTCGAGGCGGAAGGTCAGCGACCCCGCGTTCGCCGGGATCACCTGGCCCGCGGTCGGTTCGGCGATCACGCAGGCCTCGCCCCGGTGCCCGCGCCGCAGCGTGGCGAAAGCGCCGAGGCCGCCGTCCTCCTCGCCGACGACGCTGTGCACCGCAAACGGCCTGGCGAGCGTCACGCCGGCCGACACGACCGCGGCGACCGCACCGATCACCGCGGCCACGCCGCCCTTCATGTCACACGTGCCACGTCCGTACATCACGCCGTCTTCGACCCGCGCACCGAACGGGTCCTCGCCGGCAGGCGGCACGACGTCGACATGCCCGTTCAGTACCAGCCCCGGAATCCCGTCACCCTCGCCGAGCACGCCGACGCAGCCCCAGGCCTTGTCCCGCTCGACCTCGGACCCGGGGAAGTCCGGGTCCGCCCGGACGGCGTCGAGATCGATACGCCAGTGGTCCACGGCGAGCCCCAGACCCGCGAGCCGCTCGGCGCACCAGCGCTGGACGTCCGCCTCGGCCGCGGTGCCGTCGACGCTCGGGATCCGTACCAGCTCCCGCAGGTCCGCGACCACCCGGTCGTCGTCGATCGCCGCCAGCACGTCCCGTTCGCTCCCGCTCAGCACCCCGACACCGTACGACGCCGGCCCCGCGACCTCATCGGATCGGCCGCTGGTCGCAGCGAGAGCCGGTGCCGCTCGCGGGGAAGGAGATCGGCAGGTGCACTCGCCTGATACGGGCCGCGTTCAGTCCTCGCGCGGACCGCGTACGACGGGGAACCTGACTCCCGTGAGCGTCGTGCGTGCGATGCGGACGAACCACTGCTTGGTGCCCGCCTGCCAGGGATACAACGGAAGCTCCTCGGCAGCGTAGATGTCGGGGAAGCGATCGAGCTGCTCCGCCAGCCCCTTGACGACGACACTCCAGGCCTCACCGCTGCCGGCGTCGTACCCGTCGCTCTCCAACGCCACCCGCGGCGAGGCGGTGATCCCGAACAGTTTCGTTCCCTCGGCGGTCCGGAACACCAGGCTGTGGCCGTCGACCACGAAATTGATCGGGAAGATCTCCGGCTCGCCGGCGATGACCACGGCCAGGCGACC
>DASXRB010001071.1:0-3379 GCA_036506875.1 Kribbellaceae bacterium
CGCACGGTGATGACGGGAGGGCCGTCGCCCACCCGGACGACGTACGGCGAGTGGGCGGCGCGGACCCGGCGGCTGGGCGGCGTGCTCGACACGCTGGGGATCAGCGCCGACGGCCGGGTCGGCACGTTCGCGTGGAACTCCGGCCGGCACCTGGAGCTGTACTTCGCGGCACCGTGTACGGGCCGGGTGCTGCACACACTGAACATCCGGCTGTTCCCGGATCAGGTCGTGTACATCGCGAACCACGCCGAGGACGAGGTGGTCTTCGTCGACCGGTCCCTGCTCGGGGCCTTCCTGCCGGTGCTCGACCGGCTCACGACCGTCCGGCACGTGGTGGTGATGGACGACCTGCCGGCCGGGGCCCCGAACGCGGTGGAGGTCCCGGACGACCCGCGGTTCCACGACTACGAGGAGCTGCTGGCCGCGGCGGAGCCGGCGGAGTTCGCGGTGCGGGACGAGAACCAGGCCGCCGCGATGTGCTACACGAGCGGTACGACCGGCAATCCCAAGGGCGTCGTGTACTCGCACCGATCGACCTGGCTGCACTCGATCGCGGTCCTCACCAACGCCGCGATCGGGCTCAACGAGAACGACACGGTGATGCCCGTCGTACCGATGTTCCACGCCAACGCGTGGGGGCTGGCGCACGCCGCCCCGATGGCCGGCGCCGCCCTGGTCTTCCCGGGCCCGGACATGACGCCGCAGGGCATCTACGGTCTGATGCGGGACGAGGAGGTCACGCTGGCGGCCGGCGTACCGACGATCTGGCAGGGCGTGCTGCCGCTGCTGAAGGCCGAGGAGGTCCCGAAGCTGCGGCGGATCCCGTGCGGCGGGTCCGCGGTGCCGATCGCGCTGTCCGAGGCGTACCGGGCCAAGCTCGGCAAGCCGATCCTGCAGGCCTGGGGGATGACCGAGACGAGCCCGGTCGCGACCGCGGCGCACATCCCGGCGCGCGACGCGGGTCGTCCCGAGGAGGAGCTCGCGGAGATCCGGGCCCGGATCGGGATACCGCTGCCGGGTGTGGAGATCCGCATCGTCGAGCCCGGTACGACGAACCCGCTGCCGTGGGACGACGAGGCGACCGGCGAGCTGCAGGTCCGCGGGCCGTGGGTCGCCGCCGAGTACTACCACCCGGACGCCGGCGTGGTGCTCGGTACCGAGGACGGCTGGATGCGCACCGGTGACGTCGCCGCGGTGAACAGGTTCGGCTCGGCGCGGATCGTCGACCGGACCAAGGACCTGGTCAAGTCCGGTGGTGAGTGGATCAGCTCGGTCGAGCTGGAGACCCTGCTGATGGCGCCCCCGGCCGAGAAGGAGGCCGCGGTCATCGGCGTACCGCATCCGAAGTGGGACGAGCGGCCGCTGGCCTGCGTGGTGCTGGCCGAGGGCGCGACGGCGACGGCCTCGGAGCTGCTGGAGTACTTGAAGCCACAGGTGGCGCCCTGGTGGCTGCCGGACGCGATCGAGTTCATCGACGAGGTGCCGAAGACGAGTGTCGGCAAGTTCTCCAAGAAGGACCTGCGGACCCGGTTCGCGGACTACCGGCTGCCGTAGACCGCGCGCAGCCAGACCGCGGTGAGGGTCTCGACCACCTCGCGGTCACCACTCTTGCGGGCCTTGGACTGGTGGTAGAACGTCTCGTCGTTCATCGCCACCAGCGCGCCCGCGAGCTGCTTGGCGCTCGGCGGCCCCGGCAGTGCGATGCCGAGCTCGCGGTCGGCCTCGATCTGCTGTGCGGTGGCGCCGATGAACCGCCGCGCGACGTCGGCCCAGAACTGCTCCATCACCGGGTCGGTCTCGCGGACCTGCACCGCGGCCCGCAGCACCGCACCGTGCTTGCGCCAGATCGCCAGGTTGCCCGCGATGGCCCTGCGCACCGCGTCCGCCGGTTCGGCGCCGCGCCGGGACGTCCAGACCTCGGCGGACGCGAACAGCTCGGCCAGCACGCGGTCCGCGAGCAGGTACAGCACCGCCTCGCGGGACTCGAAGTGGAAGTAGAACGCCGACCGCGAGATGCCGGCCCCCGACGCCAGGTCGTCGATCGTGATCGAGCTCAGGTCGCGCTCGGCGAGCAGCTTCTCCGCGGTGTCCAGGATCGCCTGCGACGTGCGGTCGCCCTTTCTCGGCCCGCGCCGCCGGACGCCCGGTGTCGTGCCCGTCGCCATGTGTCGATTTTGCTCGACACCGTGTCCGGAATCAACGACGTACTGTCGAGCCGCCGGAGTCGGTAAGGTGCCCCGCATGCGCGGCATCATCCTGGCCGGAGGCTCCGGCACCCGTCTGCACCCGCTGACGATGGCATCCAGCAAGCAGCTGCTGCCGGTGTACGACAAGCCGATGATCTACTACCCGCTGTCGACGCTGCTGCTGGCGAACATCCGCGAGGTACTGGTGATCACGACCCCGGACGACGGGCCGCAGTTCCGGCGGCTGCTCGGTGACGGGTCGCCGTTCGGTATGTCGATCTCGTACGCCGTGCAGCCGAAGCCGGAGGGTCTCGCGCAGGCGTTCCACATCGGCGCGGACTTCGTCGGCTCGGAGCCGGTGGCGCTGGCGCTGGGCGACAACATCTTCTACGGGCCCGGGCTGGGCCTGCACCTGCAGCGGTTCAACGACATCGACGGGGGCGCCGTGTTCGCCTACCGCGTGGCCGACCCGACGGCGTACGGCGTGGTGGAGTTCGACGCCGACGGCCGGGCGCTGTCGATCGAGGAGAAGCCGGCCAAGCCGAAGAGCAACTACGCGGTGCCGGGGCTGTACTTCTACTCGTCCGACGTGGTCGAGATCAGCCGGACGATCACCCCGTCGGCACGCGGCGAGCTGGAGATCTCGTCGGTGAACGAGATCTACCTTCGCGAGAAGCGGCTGCAGGTCGAGGTGCTGCCGCGCGGCACCGCCTGGCTGGACACCGGGACCTTCGACTCGCTGATGTCGGCCGGCGAGTTCGTGCGTGCGGTCGAGGAGCGGCAGGGGCTGAAGATCGGCTGCCCGGAGGAGATCGCCTGGCGCCGCGGCTTCATCGACGACGACGGCCTGCGCGCCCGGGCGGAGAGGCTCGCCAAGTCCGGGTACGGCGACTACCTGCTCGGCTTGCTCGACCAGCCCTGACAACCTGTCGGCGTACGACGTTAAGGTGGCCGACGTGGACGCGCCTCTTGCCTTGTACCGGCGGTACCGCCCGGACACGTTCGCCGAGGTGATCGGGCAGGAGCACGTCACCGAGCCGCTGCGCAACGCGCTGGCCAACAACCGGGTCAACCACGCCTACCTGTTCTCCGGACCGCGCGGCTGCGGGAAGACGACCAGCGCGCGGATCCTGGCGCGGGCGATCAACTGCGAGAAGGGCCCGGCGCCGGAGCCCTGCGGCGAGTGCCGGTCC
>DASXRB010001072.1:0-8478 GCA_036506875.1 Kribbellaceae bacterium
CGTGGCGTAGTCCCCCGGCTTGGCGGGGTCCACCTGCGCCGCCGCCGCGACGTAGCGGGCGAGGTCCGCACAGTACGCGGCGTCGTCCGAGCAGGCCGTCAGCGAACCGGAGGCGGCGGCTAGCAGTGCCGTCACCGCGATCGTCCTACGCACGTTGTCTCGCTCCTCGTATCGTCCGGCGGTCCCGCACACCCTACTGGCTCACGACAGGCCCGCAAGGCCGCTTGGAACGACAACGGTGGGTACGCGGGCGAACCGGCGTACCCACCGCAGACCTGGCGGACGGCAGGATCAGGACTTGAGCTCGATCTTGCAGGTGTCCTTGGCGTGCTTGGTGATCGCCTGGCTGGCGGAGCTGATCTTGCTCGCCTGGGCTGCCAGGTCCTTCACCTTCGACGTGTCACCCTTGGCCGCCTCGGAAGCCTCCAGGTAGTCGATCAGCACGGTCCAGTCGTCCTTCACCTCGGACGGCGCCTTGTCCCGTACCTTCTTCATCTTGTCCAGCGTCGACTTCATGTCGCCGGCGTCCGGCTTCGCGGCGTCCTGGTTCTGCTTCAGCTCATCGCAGTAGGCGCTGCTCCCCGAGCAAGCGGTCAGCCCAGCCAGGCTGAACGTCAGGACTGCCGCCATCGCCGCTACCTTGCGCATCAGTGACCCCATCTGTCCTTGCGGGGGATCGCTCTCGATCCCCTGTTCGACCGCCCAGCCTGCCGATCGAGGGGGTCACCGTCGCCGATGGCCTCGCGTGATCAATACCCCAGTACGGAGCGGAACCCGTCGGCCGCGCGCTGCGTCGCCTCGCGCAACGCGGCCCGGTCGGGGCCGGCGGCAAGGATCTCCCGCGACATCGCCGGCACGACGTTGGGCAGGGCGTGCCCGAACACGCCGCGCAGGCTCTCGGCGGTCGCGCCCTGGGCCCCCAGTCCCGGGGCCAGCAGCGGGCCGTTGATCTCCAGATCCTCGTCGGTCTCGCCGATCGTGGCGCCGACCACGGCACCGAACGAGCCGAACTGCTCCCCCGCGTTCAGCTTCGCCAGCGAGGCCAGTACGGCGCCGGCCACCGTCGTACCGTCGCTCGTGCGGGCGGACTGGAACTGCGGCGCCTCCGGGTTGGAGGTCAGCGCGATCACGAACAGACCGTTGCCGGACGCAACCGCCTGGTCGATGGCGGGCTGCAGCGAGCCGAAGCCGAGGTACGGGTTCACGGTCAGGGCGTCGCTGGCCAGCGGGGAGGCGGGGTCGAGGTAAGCGGACGCGTAGCCCGCCATCGTGGAGCCGATGTCGCCGCGCTTGGCGTCCATCAGCACCAGCGCGCCGGCCTCCCGCAGCCGTGCCAGCGCGCGCTCGAGGACCGCGATGCCGGCGGAGCCGAAGCGCTCGAAGAACGCGGACTGCGGCTTGAAGATCGCGACCTGCTCGGCCAGCGCGTCGACGACCCCCATCGTGAACGCCTCCAGGCCGCCGGGGTCGTCGGACAGGCCCCAGGAGGACAGCAGGTGCGCGTGCGGGTCGATGCCGACGCACAGCGGGCCACGCTCGTCCAGGGCGGCGCGCAGCCGGGTGCCGAAGGGTCTGTCGTGGGTCATGGGCGGTCTCACTCTCTGTCGATGGTCACCAGGTCGGGCACCGCCACCGTCACCGGCCCGCGCCTCGCGTTGCCGCCAGCAACGAGTTCGTCCGGCGGACGAGCCCGGGGCCGCGGTAGACGAGGCCGGTGTACAGCTGCACCAGACTCGCGCCGGCGTCTGTCAGCCGGGCCGCGTCGTCCGGATCGAGGATGCCGCCGACGCCGATCACCGGCAGCTCGCCGGCGGTCTGCTTGTGCACGTGCTCGACCATCCGCCGGGAGCGCTCGGTGAGCGGCCGTCCGGACAGCCCGCCGGCCTCGGCGGCTCGCGGGGCGTCGGACGGCGCGAGACCGTCGCGCTCGATCGTGGTGTTGGTGGCGATCAGGCCCGCGACGCCCTCGTCGGTGCACACCTGCAGCAGCTCGTCGACGGCCGCGTCGGTGAGGTCGGGGGCGATCTTCACCAGCACAGGCTTGGGCATCTCGTTGCCTTGCGCAAGCACCGTGGCCTCGTGGCGCAGCGCGGCGAGCAGCTCACGGAGCAGGCCGGCGTCCTGCAGCGAGCGCAGCCCGGGCGTGTTCGGCGAGGAGACGTTGACGGCGAAGTAGTCGCCGTACGCGTAGAGCCGCCGCAGCGAGGTCACGTAGTCCTCGACGGCCTGGTCCAGCGGCGTCACCTTCGACTTGCCGATGCTGATCCCGAGCGGGTAGCCGAGGTCGCCGTACCGCTCCAGCCTGGTGGCCAGCGCCGCCGAGCCCTCGTTGTTGAAGCCCATCCGGTTGATCACGGCCTGGCTCTCGACCAGCCGGAACAGCCGCGGCCGCTCGTTCCCGGGCTGCGGCTGCGCGGTGACCGTGCCGACCTCGACGAACCCGAACCCGAGCGCCCGCCACGCCGGCAGCGCCACCCCGTTCTTGTCCATCCCCGCTGCCAGCCCCACAGGCCCCGGGAACCGCACCCCGAACACCGTCCGCTCCAGCCCGGCCCCGAGCCGTCCATAGGTCTTCACGAGCGCCGGCACCAGCCCCGGCACCGCCCCGACCCGCCGCAACCACGCCAACGTCCGCTCATGCGCGACTTCGGCATCACCCCCACCGAACCGGTACAACACCGGCCGCACAACCCGCTCGTACGCCGTCATCCCACCCCCACCTGCCAATCATCGGGCCCTTGTGCCCCGGCGTGTCGCCGTTCATCGGGCCCTTGCGACCACCCTGTGGCCGGCATGGTCGGCGAAGGCGGCGTGTGCATGAAGGGCCCGCGTACGACGTGCGGCGCGCTCGCGGGGGATCGATGTACGACGTGAGCCGCGCACCGCCACCGCGGCAACCGGCCAACGCGATCGCATCCGCCCTCGCATCCCGCGGGTTCGCTCCGCGTCCGAGGGTTAGCACCCCGTCCAGAGAGGGGGTGAACCCTGGCCGGCGGTGCGAACCCCCGTACAGCGCACGCGACCCCGGTTGGCAGAGGGGTTCCGGAGGCCCCGGCGGGCAGGGCCCCGGCAGGCAGGGCCCTGGCGAGCAGGGCCGCTGCGGTCATGCGGCCGCGCCAGGTGCCGGTCACAAGGGCCCGATGAACGGCGACACGCCGGGTCACAAGGGCCCGATGAACGGTAAGAGGGGCGGGGTTCACGAGGCCGTTTCCGGGCGGATGCGGCGTGTCCAGTCCTGGAGGGAGCGGACGCCGATGGCGCCGGAGCGCTGGGACTCGATGCCCTGGACGGCGGCCGCGAGGCCCTGGACGGTCGTGATGCAGGGGATGTTGCGCGCGACCGCGGCGGACCGGATCTCGTAGCCGTCGATGCGGGGGCTGCCGTCGCGGGTGATGCCGATCGGCGTGTTGACGATCAGGTCGACCTCGCCGTCGTGGATGCGTTGCACGATGGTCGGCTCGCCGTCCTCCCCCGGGCCCTGGCTGTTCTTGCGCACGATGGTCGCCTCGACGCCGTTGCGGCGCAGCACGTCGGCGGTCCCCTGCGTCGCGAGGATCTCGAAACCGAGGTCCGCGAGCCGCTTGACCGGGAAGATCATGTGCCGCTTGTCCCGGTTCGCCACCGACACGAACGCCCGGCCGGCCGTCGGCAGCGCGCCGAACGCCCCGGCCTGCGACTTCGCGAACGCGGTACCGAACGTGTCGTCGATGCCCATCACCTCGCCGGTGGACCGCATCTCCGGCCCGAGCACCGTGTCGACCGACGAGCCGTCGATGGTGCGGAACCGGTTGAACGGCATCACGGCCTCCTTGACCGCGATCGGCGTGTGCGCCGGCAGCGTCCCGCCGTCACCGGCAGCCGGCAGCAGGCCCTCGGCGCGCAGCTCGGCGATGGTCGCACCGAGCATCACCCGTGCGGCCGCCTTCGCCAGCGGCGTCGCGGTCGCCTTCGACACGAACGGCACCGTCCGGGACGCCCGCGGGTTCGCCTCCAGCACGTAGAGCACGTCACCGGCCAGCGCGAACTGGATGTTCAGCAGCCCGCGCACCCCGACCCCGGACGCGATCGCCAGCGTCGACGCGCGGATCTTGTCGATGTCGGCGTTCCCGAGCGTGATCGGCGGCAGCGCGCAGGACGAGTCGCCCGAGTGCACCCCGGCCTCCTCGATGTGCTCCATCACGCCGCCGAGGAACAGCTCCCGGCCGTCGTACAGCGCGTCCACGTCGATCTCGACCGCGTCGTCCAGGAACCGGTCCACCAGCACCGGGTGCGACCACGTCGCCTCCGGCCAGCCGCCGCTGAGGCGGGTCAGGGCAGCGGTCAACTCTCCGGCGTCGTACACGATCTCCATGCCGCGGCCACCCAGCACGTACGACGGCCGCACCAGGACGGGGAAGCCGATCTCGGCGGCCACCGCGTGCGCCTCGCCGAACGACATCGCGGTGCCGTGCTTCGGCGCCGGCAGCGCGGCGTCGGCGAGCACCTTGCCGAACGCGCCGCGCTCCTCGGCCAGGTGGATCGCCTCCGGCGAGGTCCCGACGATCGGCACGCCCGCGTCGGCGAGCCGCTGGGCCAGGCCGAGCGGGGTCTGCCCGCCGAGCTGCACGATCACGCCGGCGACCGGGCCGGCCTGCATCTCGGCGTACACGACCTCCAGCACGTCCTCGATCGTGAGCGGCTCGAAGTACAGCCGGTCGGAGGTGTCGTAGTCGGTGGAGACCGTCTCCGGGTTGCAGTTCACCATCACGGTGCAGTAGCCGGCCTCGCGCAGCGCCATCGCGGCGTGCACGCAGGAGTAGTCGAACTCGATCCCCTGCCCGATCCGGTTCGGACCGGAGCCGAGGATCAGCACCGCGGGCTCGGTGCGCGGGGCGACCTCGGTCTCCTCGTCGTACGACGAGTAGTGGTACGGCGTGAGCGCGGCGAACTCGGCCGCGCAGGTGTCGACGGTCTTGTAGACCGGCCGGATCCCCAGGGCCTGCCGGACGCCGCGAACGACGTCCTCGGACAGCCCGCGGATCTCGGCCAGCTGCAGGTCGGAGAACCCGTGCCGCTTGGCCAGCCGGAAGACGTCCGGGGTGAGCCGGGGCGCGGCGGCTACCGCGAGAGCGGTCTCGTGGATCAGGAACAGCTGGTCCACGAACCACGGGTCGATCTTCGTCGCCTCGAACACCTGCTCCTCGGTCGCACCGGCGCGGATCGCGTCCACGATCGTGCGCAGCCGGCCGTCGTGCGGGGTGCGGATGCGCTCGAGCAGCTCGTCCAGCTCGGTCGCCGGCGGGCCGGCCCAGGTGAACCGGGCCTCGGGCTTCTCCAGCGACCGCAGCGCCTTCTGCAGCGCCTCGGTGAAGTTCCGGCCGATCGCCATCGCCTCCCCGACCGACTTCATGTGCGTGGTCAGGGTGGCGTCGGCGTGCGGGAACTTCTCGAACGCGAACCGCGGCGCCTTCACCACGACGTAGTCCAGCGTCGGCTCGAACGAGGCCGGGGTCTCTCCGGTGATGTCGTTCGGGATCTCGTCCAGGGTGTAGCCGATCGCGACCTTGGCGGCGATCTTGGCGATCGGGAACCCGGTCGCCTTCGAGGCCAGCGCGGACGACCGCGACACCCGCGGGTTCATCTCGATCACGATCATCCGGCCGTCGGCCGGGTCCACCGCGAACTGGATGTTGCAGCCGCCGGTGTCCACGCCGACCGCGCGGATGATGCCGATGGCGACGTCCCGCATCACCTGGTACTCGCGGTCGGTCAGCGTCATCGCCGGCGCGACGGTGACCGAGTCGCCGGTGTGCACGCCCATCGGGTCGACGTTCTCGATCGAGCAGATGATCACGACGTTGTCCGCCTTGTCGCGCATCACCTCCAGCTCGTACTCCTTCCAGCCGACGATGGACTCCTCGATGAGGACCTCCGTCGTCGGGCTGGCGGCCAGGCCGGCACCGGCGATCCGGCGTAGGTCGGCCTCGTCGTACGCCATCCCGGAGCCGACGCCGCCCATCGTGAACGACGGCCGCACGACCAGCGGGTAGCCGAGCTCGGAGGCGGCCGCGAGCACGTCGGACATCGAGTGGCAGATGACCGACCGCGCCACCGACGCCCCGAGGGACTCGACGATGTGCTTGAACGACTCGCGGTTCTCGCCGCGCTGGATCGCCTCGACGGACGCGCCGATCAGCTCCACGCCGTACTTCTCGAGCACCCCGCTGTCGTGCAGCGCGACCGCCGCGTTCAGCGCGGTCTGCCCGCCGAGGGTCGCGAGCAGCGCGTCCGGGCGCTCCTTCTCGATCACCTTCTCGACGAACTCGGGCGTGATCGGCTCGACATAGGTCGCGTCGGCGAACTCCGGGTCGGTCATGATCGTCGCCGGGTTGGAGTTCACCAGGACGACCCGGAACCCCTCCTCCCTCAGCACCCGGCAGGCCTGGGTCCCGGAGTAGTCGAACTCGCAGGCCTGGCCGATCACGATCGGGCCGGACCCGATCACCATCACGGACTGGATATCGTCACGACGTGGCATCAGGAGGCCCGCCCCTTCTGTGAGACAGCCATCAGCTCGACGAAGCGGTCGAAGAGGTACGCCGAGTCGTGCGGACCGGCCGCCGCCTCCGGGTGGTACTGCACCGAGAACCCGAGCGGCGTGCCGTCCCGGCCGGTGAGCTTGAGCCCTTCGACCACGTTGTCGTTGAGCGAGACGTGGCTGACCTCCGCCACGCCGTACGGCGTCTCGACGGTGCCCTCCAGCGGGGCGTCGACGGCGAAGCCGTGGTTCTGCGCGGTGATCTCGACCTTGCCGGTGGCACGGTCCAGCACCGGCTGGTTGATGCCGCGGTGACCGTACTTGAGCTTGAACGTGCCGAGCCCGAGCGCGCGGCCGAAGACCTGGTTGCCGAAGCAGATCCCGAAGTACGGGATCCCCTTGTCCAGCAGGGCTTTCAGCAGTTCGGTCGGGTGCTCGGTGGTCGCCGGGTCGCCCGGGCCGTTCGACATGAACACGCCGTCCGGCCTGCGCTCCAGCACCTCCTCCAGCGTGGAGGTCACCGGCAGCACGTGCACCTCGATACCCCGGCCGGCCATCAGTTTCGGCGTCATCGCCTTGATGCCGAGATCCAGCGCGACGACGGTGAACCGCTTCTCCCCCTCGGCCGGCACCACGTAGGGCGTGCGGGTCGTGACGTCACCGGCGAGGTCGGCCCCGGTCATCGGCGGCTGCCGCAGCACCTTGGCCAGCAGCGCCTCGCGGTCCAGCGTCTCGGTGGAGATCGCGGCCCGCATCGCGCCGCGCTCGCGCAGGTGCCGGGTCAGCGCCCGGGTGTCGATGCCGCTGATCCCGACGATGCTCTGCGCCCTCAGCTGGTCGTCCAGCGACCGCGTGGCGCGCCAGTTCGACGGCACCCGCGCCGGGTCGCGTACGACGTAGCCCGCGACCCAGATCCGCCGCGACTCGTCGTCCTCGTCGTTCACTCCGGTGTTGCCGATGTGCGGCGCCGTCTGGGTGACGATCTGCCGGTGGTACGACGGGTCGGTCAGCGTCTCCTGGTATCCGGTCATGCCGGTGGCGAACACCGCCTCGCCGAACGTCTCGCCCTCCGCGCCGTACGACGTGCCGGCGAAGGCCCGGCCGTCCTCCAGCACCAGCAGGGCCGGTTTCTTCACCATGGTCACCGCTCGTCCCCGCTTCCGTGGTTGGCCGGCAGCTGCAGCGGCCCGTGGTCATCGTCCTCGTCGTCGTCCGGGAGCGACATCGCCAGCTCGCCCGCCATCAGGGTCAGCCGCTCGATGTCGGCCCTGTGCCGCGGCCGGAAGCCGGTGTCGAACCGGTGCCCGTCGTGCTGCCAGGTGAACACCACCAGGCCCGCCGTCTCGATCGCGACCTTGCCGGCGATGCCCTGCGCGGTGCGCACCGCCAGCAGCTCCTCGGCCGGGATGAAGAAGCTCGGTGCCGCTTTCCGCAGGATCGCGATCCCGTCGTCCGCGACCACCACCACCGCCCGGCTGCGCACGCCGAGCCCGTGCACGGCGATCCGGTCCAGCCAGTCGTAGGCGGTCGTCGTGGCGACGTACACACCCTCGACCGCGTCCTCGTCGGAGAACCTCAGGTCGTCCGGCGGCGGCAGCGGCGCCGCCAGCCCGCCCTGGCGCACGGTCCGGCTCCGCCAGCCGTGCAGGATCGCCAGGTAACACAACGTCAGCAGACCGCCGGCCACCAGCGCCCCACCGAGAAATCTCATCGAGCCAGCCTTCCGTCCAGCACCGTCGGGGTACCGCGCAGGAACGTCGCGACCACCTTGCCGGGCAGCTCCATCCCGTCGTACGGGGTGTTGCGCGACAGCGAGGCGGACTCGCTCGGCACGATCCGCCGGGTCACGGACGGGTCGACGAGCACGAGGTTGGCCGGCGACCCGGCCGCGAGCGGGCGGCCCTGGTCGGCCAGCTGACCGATCCGCGCGGGGCGGACACTCATCCGGTCCGCGACGTCCG
>DASXRB010001073.1:0-1726 GCA_036506875.1 Kribbellaceae bacterium
GGTCGCCTGGACGGCCAGCGGCAGGTCGTGCCGCCGGGCCGCCAGGACCGCGGTCCGGACGTCGTCCGGGGTGACCGCCTCGACCACCACGGCCGGCCGGGCGTCGAAGGACGGGTTCAGGGTCGCGCGGTGGGTGTCGTACGCGGCGGTGCCGGGCAGGTGGACCGCGCCGCGCAGCTGGGTGTCGGTGATCATCTCCGGTCTCCTCCGGGCGTCGTACGGCTGTCGGGTGGCTGTCGGGTGGCTGGTCAGGCGGCTTCGGCCAGCGCGACGTCGTCGGCCACCGGCTGCGAGGCGGCCGCCTTCGCGGGCCGCAGCACGGTCACCGAGATCGCGATCGCGACCGCGACCAGGACCGCGCCGACCAGGTACGCCACGTGGAAGCCGGCGTTCAGCGCCTCGGTCGGTGCGTGCCCGGCGGCGAGCCGGCCGGTGGTGCGCTGCGCGGCCAGCGTCGCGAGCACGGCCAGCCCGACCGCGCCGCCGACCTGGCAGCTGGTGTTGACCAGACCGGACGCCAGACCCGCGTCGGCCGGGGTCGCACCCGACATCGCCAGCGTCATCAGGGCCGGGAAGCCCAGGCCCGCGCCGGCGCCGATCAGCATCATCGCGGGCAGCACGTCGGTCGCGAAGTGGCCGTCGACCGGGGTCCGCACGAACAGCACCAGGCCGGCGCCGATGAACAGCAGGGCCGGGACCAGCACGCGCAGCGGGCCGACCTTCATCGTCAGCGGACCGGAGACCCGCAGCGACATCGCGCCCATCACCACGGTGGCCGGCAGGAAGGCCAGGCCGACCTGGAGCGGGCTGTAACCGAGCACCTGCTGCAGGTACAGCGCGCCCAGGAAGAACATCCCGAACATCCCGACCACCAGCAGCACCTGGACGACGTTGGCGCCGGCGACGAACCGGGAGCGGAACAGCCGCAGCGGCATCAGCGGGTTCGCGACCGTCGCCTGGCGGACCAGGAACGCGGCGACCATGGCGAGGGCGACGGCGCCGAGGCCGAGGGTGCGAGCGGAGGTCCAGCCGTGCTCGGAGATACCCAGGATGGTGAACACGCCGAGCATCAGGCCACCGGTGAGCAGCGCCGCGCCGGGGATGTCCGCACCCTGCCGCAGGCCCATGCCCGGGCGCGCCTCGACCAGCTTGACGGCCAGCACGGCGGTGACGATCCCGACCGGCAGGTTGATGAAGAAGATCCAGTGCCAGTTGATCGCGTCGGTCAGCACGCCGCCGGCCAGCAGGCCGATCGAACCGCCCGCGGAGGCGACGAACCCGTACACGCCGATCGCCTTCGCCTGGTCGGCGGGCTCGGGGAACATCGTCACGATCATGCCGAGGATGACGGCCGACGTGAGCGCGCCGCCGACACCCTGCACGAACCGGGCGCCGATCAGCACGCTCTGGGCCGGCGCGACCGCGCACAGCAGGGAGGCACCGGTGAAGACGGCCAGGCCGGCGAGGAAGACCTTCCGCTGGCCGATCAGGTCGCCGAGGCGGCCGGCCAGGAGCAGCAGGCCGCCGAAGGGGATCAGGTACGCGTTCAGGACCCAGGCGAGGTTGGCCTGGGTGAAGTGCAGGTCCGCCTGGATCGACGGCAGCGCGACGTTCACGATCGTCGCGTCCAGCACGATCATGAGCATCCCGGCGCACAGCACGTACAGCGCCAGCCAGCGCTTCCGGTCGCTCGTCTCGGTGGTCTCGGGGCTCGCGCCGGAGAGGC
>DASXRB010001074.1:0-7198 GCA_036506875.1 Kribbellaceae bacterium
CTACCTGGCGTCGTGGTGTCGCTCATCGGCGAAACCTGGATCTACTTCATCCTCGGGAGCGTTGTCGAGGCGCTGCTCCTCCTTGCGATCGCCAGAGTCGCCTGGACCTGGGGTGCGCGTCGATGACACGCGGCACGAGCCGGATCAGCTGGTTGCTGGGGGCAACCAGTCGGTGGTGCTGCCGATGGTGATCAGGCGCTGAGTGGCCCGGGTGAGGACGACGTACAGGGCCCGGACGCCGCCGAGGGTCTCGGCGACGATCCGGTCGGGCTCGACGACCACCACCGCGTCGTACTCCAGGCCCTTGGACTCCAGCGGCGTCAGCGCGACGGCGCGCGGGTCCGCGATCTCGGCCAGGGTCGCGTCGACGGCCGGGCGCAGGGACGGGGTGACGATGACGCCGACGGTGCCCTCGACCAGGCCGAGCAGCTCGCCGGCGGCGTCGCGGACGGCCTCGGCGACCTTGCCGCCGTCGACCACGCGGTGCTCGGGGTCGGTGCCGGTGGAGCGGACCGCCTTCGGCAGGTCGGCGTCGGGGACGGTACGACGGATGACCGAGCCCGCGAACCGGTAGATCTCGGCGGAGTTGCGGTAGTTCGTCGACAGGCGGAACGCGTGCCGGGGCAGCGTGCCCAGCATCGCGTCCATCGCGGCACGGGCCTCGGCCGGGTCGGGCCAGGAGCTCTGGGCCGGGTCGCCGACGATCGTCCAGCTGGCGTGCGGGCCGCGCCGGGTGACCATCCGCCACTGCATGGGGGACAGGTCCTGGGCTTCGTCGACGAGCACGTGTGCGTACTCCATCGGCTCGTCGTCGGCGGCGACCGCCGCGGCGGCCCGGCGCTCCGACGTCGTCACCACCTCGCTGACCCCGCCGCTCAGGCCTTCGAGCCAGTCGAACTCCTCCTCGTCGTCACTCACCGGCAGTGGCCGGCCGAGCAGCGTGCCGAGCTCGTCCAGCAGCGCCACGTCCGCGACGGTGAACTCGGTGGCGCGGCGCACCGCGCGGGACAGCAGGTCCACCTCGGCCTCGGTCAGCTCGCCGCGGGCCCAGTGCCGCAGCCGGCGGCGGTCGCCGAGCCAGCCGAGCACCTCGGCCGGCGACAGCGACGGCCACCAGCCGGCCAGGAACGACGTGAACGCCGGCAGGTCCGTGACCACGTCGCCGAACGCCTCGCGGTCCGCCAGCCGGCCGAGCCGCAGCTCGTCACCGAACCGGTCCCACAACGCGCCGGCCAGCGCCCGCCGGGCGTCCGGCAGCGCGCGGTTGCGCTTGTGGCGCCGCAGCACGGTCCGCCGCACGGTGTCGAGGGCGCTCGCGTCGAGCTCCACCGCGTTCCCCGCGACGAACACCCGCAGCGAGGTCGGCGCCCCCGGCACCCGGTCGCGCGCCGCGCGGGACAGCACGGTCCGCATCCGCAGCGAGCCCTTCACCGCGGCCACCTCGGCCGGGTCCACCGCCACCGCCGACACCCCGTCGACCAGCTCGCCGACCGCGCGCAGCGACACGGTGTTCTCACCCAGGCTCGGCAGCACCCGCTCGATGTAGGCCATGAACGCCGCCGACGGCCCGACCACCAGCACCCCGCCGCGCTCGAACCGCCGCCGGTCGGAGTAGAGCAGGTACGCCGCCCGGTGCAGCGCCACCACGGTCTTGCCGGTGCCCGGCCCGCCGCCGATCACCGTGACGCCCCGCGAAGGAGCGCGGATCGCGGTGTCCTGCTCGGCCTGGATCGTCGCGACGATGTCCCGCATCGTGTGCCCGCGGGCCCGCGACAGCGCGGCCATCAGCGCACCCTCGCCGATCACCGGCAGGTTGTCCGGTGCCAGCTCCGGCGCCAGCAGGTCGTCCTCCAGGCCGACGACGGTGGGGCCGAGGCAGCGCAGGACCCGGCGTCGTACGACGCCGTGCCGGTCGGTCGGGGTCGCGCGGTAGAACGGTTCCGCGGCCGGCGCCCGCCAGTCGATCACCAGCGGCTCGTACTCGTCGTCGCGCACGCCCAGCCGCCCGACGTACAGCTTCTCCAGTGCGGTGCCGCCGTCCGACCCGGTGCCTACGGCAACTTCCGGCTCTGGGCCGCCTGATGCCGTCGGCTCGGTGACAGCCTGCGCCTTCGGCTCGGAGTCCAGCCGGCCGAAGACGAGGCCCTCGTGCTCGGCCTCGAGCTCGGCGATCCGGCGCGCGGCGGCGAACACCAGCACGTCGCGCTCGAACAGCCCGGTGGCCTCCTCGTCGCGGATCTGCCCGACCCGGTCCGCCTGGGCCCGCAGGTGACCGTCCTTGGCGACCCGGGACGCCGACGCCGCGGCCTCCTCGACCCGGGCGTACACGCGGTCGACATGTTCCTGCTCGGCAGCGATCTCGGTCTCGACCGGGGTATGACCCACCGAAGTCCTCTCAGCGGCCGGGGAGGGGCGGCCTCGCCCGGCACGAACACGGAACCATCGATTCTAATGGGCCGGCGAGCGAAACCCTCAGGCCTTCCCGACAGCCGAGGCGACCAGCGCCGCGCCGAGCGCGGTCCCGGGCACGCCGTCACCGGGATGCGCCCCGGTGCCGACGCAGTACAGCCCCCGCACCGGCGAGATGTTCGCCGCTCGCCGCCGCGCGGTCCGGGCGCCCTCCCAGGCCACCCCGGTGCGCCACGACGGCGACGTCTGCCGCGACACCACCTGGTCGCGGACGTCCAGCCCGCGCCCGGTCAGCAGGTCCAGCGCGTCCGCGGTCGGGTACCCGTGCACCAGCACCGACCACGCCCGGTGCCCCGGCGGGGCCGCGCCGGCAGCCCGTACGACGACCGGCGGATCCCCGTGCAGCACCGTCTCGAACGGGAGGTCCGGCACCGGCTCCCGCAGCCCGAGATGGACGACGTACGTCGCCTGCGCGTCATGCGTGCCGCGCAGCCGCTTGCGCACGTCGCGGGCCGCCGGGTCGGACACCAGCTCGTCGTACAGGATCCTCGGGTCGAGGTCGCTGACCACGACGTCGGCCGCGAGCACCTCGCCGTCGGCCGTCCGGACCCCACGCACCGCGCCGTCCGCGGTCTCCACCGCGACGGCCTCGGTCCCGAGCCGGACGTCGACACGGCGCTCGGCCAGCCGCGTCTCGAGCGCGTCCACCAGCACCCCGAAACCGTCAGCGAACGTCCAGTACCCGAACGTGCGTTCCAGGTACGACGCCACCCCGAGAAACCCCGGCGCCTGCGCCGGGTCGGACCGGTAGACCGTGGCGTAGTAGCTCAGCGCCGCTTGCGCGTGCTCGTCATCGAGGTTGCGCTCGGCAACCTTCCGTAGCGACTCCCACGGCCGCAGCACCCGCACCGCGCGCAGCGGCAGCCGGCGC
This sequence comes from Kribbellaceae bacterium, assembly GCA_036506875.1. Lineage (GTDB taxonomy): Bacteria > Actinomycetota > Actinomycetes > Propionibacteriales > Kribbellaceae > DASRHY01. The sequence goes on from DASXRB010001074.1 coordinate 3,341, forward strand.
GGCGGTGGCCGGTCGAGGGTGGTGCGGCGGACGACGTCCCACACGTCGCCGTACCGGTCGACCAGCGCGGTCCACTGCCGCGCGGCCCGCTCGCCGGCGAGCCTCCGCCAGGCGTGCAGCTGCTCAGCGCGGCCCAGCACCGGCAGGTCGAGCGTGACGCCGTCGGCGAACACGTGCCGCCGCGGGCCGGTCAGCGGCACCAGCTCGGCGACCCGCTCCAGCGGGCGGCCGGACTTGCGGAACAGATCGCGCAGCGCCGCCGGCAGTGTGGTCCACGCGGCACCGGTGTCCCAGCGGAAGCCGTCGGCCTCCAGGCTGCCGAGCGCACCGCCGACGCGCTGGGTACGTTCGCACACGGTCACCTCGTGACCGAGCTTGGCCAGCCGGACGGCGGCGGCCAGCCCGCCCAGCCCGGCTCCGGCGACGACGACCCGCGCCATCAGGTCGTGCGGTCCGCCGCCGCGGACGGACTACCGGCTCGTCGTTCCCGCCAGGTGCGGAACCGTGCCAGCCCGCGCCGGATCGCCCGGATCGCGAGGAACGCCGTCAGCAGCCCGAGCAGCAGCAGGATCCCGGCGATGACCGCGGCCGCCACCGGGTGGAAGGCGGCCAGTGACACCACGCCCGCCACGGCGACGTCCTCGCCGGACGAGACCGCGATGTTGGTGACTGGCTCCGGCGAGGTGTTCACCGCGAGGCGTAGCGACGACTTGATCAGGTGCGAGACCAGCGCCGCCGTACCGCCGGTGGCGGCCACGATCGCCTGCTGCAGGGTCGGCGCGTCACTGGCCATCAGCGCCGCCACGACAGCACCGACGGTCGGTCGGATCAGCGTCGAGATCGCGTCCCACGCGGAGTCGACGTACGGGATCTTGTCGGTGACGAACTCGAGTGCGAACAGCACCCCGGCGACGATCATGACATCGGTGCGGGTGAGTGCGACCGGCACCTGCTCGACGCCGGCGAACCGCCCCAGCAGGCCCAGCAGCAGGACGCTGGCGTAGGCGTTGACGCCGCTCGCCCATCCCGTGGTGAACGCCAGCGGCAAGGCTTCCATCGATACTCCGAACTTTCCCCGGCACGAGTCTGTGCAGATCCTGCCGCATGTCGGTGAGGAACGTGCAGGTGCCTCGCGTTGTGAGCCGTTGACATCGCTACGCTCACGACCGACAGTGAACGACGACCAGACGCTCAGTGAGGGAGTGCTCAATGTCTTCACCGCTTCGCCGCGCGGCCCGCCGGCGCCTACTGGCGCTGGCGGCCGCCGGACTGGTGCCCGCCCTCGCGCTACCGCTCGCGGCCTCCTCGGCCGCGTCCGGCGCGGAACCCGCGGACCGGCCGGCCGCCACCGCCGCCGCGCCCGCTGACAGCCTCGCCGCGGCGTTCGCCGCCGCGTCGACCCGGTACGGCGTCCCCGAGCGGGTGCTGCTCGCGGTCTCCTACGCCGAGACCCGCTGGGACGACCACGGCGCCACCCCCAGCACGTCCGGGGGCTACGGGCCGATGCACCTCACCGACGTCCGCGCCGTGCACGACGAGGAGACCGCCGCCGGTGAGGGCCTGTTCACCGCCGGCTCGCCGCAACTGCACACGCTGGCGAAGGCGGCCGAGCTGACCGGGCTGAGCACGACCGAGCTGCGGCAGGACCCGGCCGCCAACATCGCCGGCGGCGCCGCGGTGCTCGCCGACCTGCAGACGTCGATGGGTCTGGCCACGGGCGCCGCGACGGACGCCGGCCAGTGGTACGGCGCGGTCGCGTCGTACAGCGAGTCGCCGCAGGCGCGGACCGCGGCCGAGTTCGCCGACGACGTGTTCGCCATCCTGCGCAGGGGCGCCGCGCGGACCACGAACGCCGGCCAGCGCGTGGTGATGCCCGCGGCCGCGGTCACACCGGACCGCACCCAGATCCGCAGGACCGGGCTGCCCTCGGCGCAGGCCGCCGGCGCGACCGAGACCGACTGCCCGGCCGACCTGACCTGCGAGTGGCTGCCGGCGCCGTACACCTGGTACGGCGCGCCGAACCCGACGGCGTACGGCAACCACGACACGGCGAACCGGCCGCACGACATGAAGATCGACTACATCGTGGTCCACGACACCGAGGGCTCCTGGCAGACCACGCTGAACCTGGTCCAGGACCCGAAGTACGTGAGCTGGAACTACACGATGCGCTCGTCGGACGGCATGATCTGGCAGCACCTGAAGCCGAACGACGTCGGCTGGCACGCCGGCAACTGGTACGTGAACATGCACTCGATCGGCATCGAGCACGAGGGCTTCGCTGCCCAGGGCGCGACCTGGTACACCGAGGCGCTGTACCGGAACTCGGCCAAGCTCGTGCGCCACCTGGCGGCGGAGTACGACGTCCCGCTGGACCGCGCGCACGTCATCGGCCACGACAAGGTGCCCGGCCCGACCCCGTCGCGGGTCCGCGGCATGCACTGGGACCCGGGCCCGTACTGGGACTGGGAGCACTACTTCGACCTGCTCGGCGCGCCGTTCACCGGCCTGCCCGGCACCCCGAAGGTGGGTACGGCGATCACGCTGATCCCGGGCTTCGACGACAACCGGCAGCCGGTCACCGGGTGCGACTCGACCGGGACCTGCCCGTCGCAGGGCACGAACTTCGTGTACCTGCGCAGCGCACCGGACGACGGCGCACCGCTGGTCGAGGACCTCGGCCTGCACCCGGACGGCACCGCGAGCACGACGCACGTCTCCGACATCGGCGCGCGGATCGACGCCGGGTCGAAGTACGTCGTCGCCGACCGGTCCGGTGACTGGCTCGCGGTCTGGTACCTCGGCCGGAAGGGCTGGTTCCGCAACCCTGCGGCCGACCCGGACGCGTACCGGATGCCGAGCCTGGTGGTGAGGCCCAGGGCGGGCATGACGTCGGTCCCGGTCTACGGCCGCGCCTACCCGGAGCAGGCGGCGTACCCGGCGGAGATCCCGTACACCGGCAACGAGATCACCCCGCTGCAGTACACGATCGGCGCGGGCCAGTCGTACCCGCTCGCGGACGCGACCCTGCAGACCGACTACTACGCCGCCAAGACGTACGACGGCGTGCCGCCGAACGACCACGTCCAGGTGATCGGCAACGACAGGTACTACGAGATCTGGTTCGGGCACCGGATGTTCTACGTCCGGGCCGCCGACGTGGACATCTCGTTCGCCTGGTGAGGTACAACTGGCCCCGTGGTCAGTCCTGACGAGGTGCGCCGGGTGGCGCTCGCGCTGCCCGGCGCCTACCAGGCGTTCGTGCGGGACCGGGAGAAGTTCCGCACGAAGCGCTACGTGTTCCTGACGTTCTCACGCGACGAGACGGCGATCGGCTTCGGCTTCCCGAAGGAGGAGCGCGATGCGCTGGTCGCCGCGGAGCCGGACAAGTTCTTCCTGCCGGACCAGGCGGACCTGCGCTACCACTGGGTCTGCGCGCACCTCGACGCACTCGACGAGGCCGAGATGCGCGAGCTGGTCACCGACGCCTGGCGGATGTGCGTCTCCAACCGCGCCGCGGCGGCGTACGACGCACACCGTGCCGAAGGCACCTAGCCCTCCACACGTCGTTTCCGATCATCGGGCCCTTGTGACCCGGCGTGTCGCGAATCATCGGGCCCTTGTGACCACGGCCTGAGGTTCGTCGGGACCAAGGCCGGCCAGCGGTTTTGACCAGCGTGCCGGGACGTCGTGCCCCTCGTCGAGTCGATGCACAGTGGATGTCAGGTGCAACGACCCGGTGAGGAGTGCACACCCACGATGTGGTGTTCGCGGCAGCCCGGACCGGATGGTCACAAGGGCCCGACGACGTGCGACACGCCGGGTCACAAGGGCCCGACGACGTGCGACACGCCGGGT
>DASXRB010001075.1:0-2530 GCA_036506875.1 Kribbellaceae bacterium
GCGTGGAAGGAGCGCAGCATCGAGGCCGGCACGCCGTAGCGGCCGCGGTACTCCGACCCGTCGGCCAGCACCGCGCCGTACGGCCCGACCGAGGCGGCGACCCACCGTTGCCGGCCGTCGGCGGCGAGTTCGTCGCGGACCTCGCGGGCGAGGGTGACGCTGCGCGTGACGAGGTGGCGGGCTTCGGCGCGGGTGGCCCCGTACCGCTCGAAGCCGCCGACGCTGGCCTGGTAGCTGGCGGTGGTGGCGACCTGGGCGCCGGCCTCGAAATAGGTGCGGTGCACGGCGGCGATCCCGGCGGGGGCATCGCGGAGCAGGCGGGCGGACCAGAGCGCGCCGGACAGGTCGTGGCCGCGGTCGGCGAGCGCGTTCGACAGGCCGCCGTCCAGGACGACCACCGCACCCGGTTCCGGCCATGGGCCCACCCGACGAGGATAGGTCGGGTAACGTCGCGGTCCTGACGAAGGGAGCACCGTGCCGGCCGAGTTCGTCGTCGAGGAGGTCCCCAGCGCCGCCGCGCTCGCGGACGCCCTCGGCGCGGAGGCGAGCCCGGCGTACGACGAGCGCCGCACCTGGTTCGACACCTTCGACGGCCGCCTGTACGACGAAGGCCTGCTGCTGGAGCTCCACGAGCACCGCCGCGGCACCACGCTCACGCTGTCCACCCTCGACGGCAAGCAGCTCGCACGGGTCGCGTACGACGCCGGCACCGTCACCGCCGAGGCCCTCCCCGAGGGCGAGCTCCGCGACCGCGTCACCGACGCCGTCAAGATCCGCGCCCTGTTGCCGCGTGCAACCGTCGAGGGCCCGGTGACCGAGCTGGCGGTGCTGGACGACCTGGACAAGACCGTCGCCCGGGTCGAGGTCGAGGGGCCGCTCACCGCCGGGGACGGCGAGCTGCCGGGCCGGTTGCGGATCGAGGCGCTGCGCGGGTACGCCAAGGCCGCCCGCAAGACCGCCGAGGACCTGGCCGCGCTCGACGGTGTCGAGAAGGCCCGCGAGCCGCTGTTCCAGCGGGTGTACGCGGCCTGCGGTGAGGACCCCGCCGGCTTCAAGTCGAAGCTGGAGCCGCTGGACGACCGCGACCAGCCGGCCGGCGCGGCGTACGGCGTGCTGCTCACCCGCCTGCTCGTCATCCTGCGCGCCAACCTGGACGGCACGCTGCGCCAGCTCGACACCGAGTTCCTGCACGACCTGCGCGTCTCGGTCCGCCGGGCCCGCTCGCTGGTGAAGTTCGCCGCGGACGCGCTCCCGGACGACCGGCGCGGCACCCTCCGCACCGAGCTCAAGTGGCTCGGTGACGCGACCTCGGCCAGCCGTGACCTGGACGTGTACCTGCTCGGGTTCGACGACCTTGCCGCGCACGCGCCGGAGCCGGAGACGCTGGAACCGTTCCGCAAGCTGCTGGTCCGGCACCGCCGGCAGGCCCACACCGGGCTCAACCGCTCCCTGCGCGCGGCCCGGTTCCGCCGGCTGACCGAGCTGTGGGCGACGACCACCGAGGGCGGTACGACGCCGGTCGGACCGCTCGCCGACACCCTGATCCACAAGGTCTGGCGCCGGGTCGAGAAGCGCGGCGACGCGATCACCGACGAGTCGCCCGCCGAGGCCGTGCACGACCTGCGGAAGCGCTGCAAGGAACTGCGCTACCTGCTCGAGTTCTTCGCCGGACTGTACGACGCGGGCCAGCACGCCGGCATCATCTCCGAGCTGAAGAAGCTGCAGGACAACCTCGGCGAGTTCCAGGACTGCGAGTCGCAGCGGCTGCTGGTGCTGCACCACGCGGAGGAGCTGTACGACAGCGGCGTGCCGGTCACCACCATGCTGTCGATGGGCCGGCTGGAGGGTCGGCTCGAGCAGCGGCAGGCCGCGGCGCGCGCCGAGTTCGCGGACCGCTGGGCGCGGTTCTCCCGGCCGCGGAACCGGCGCCGGATCGAAGAGCTGGTCCACACGTGAAGGTGCTCGCGTCGTACTCGATCAAGGGCGGCGTCGGGAAGACGACAGCCGCCGCGAACCTGGCCTGGCTGGGCGCGGCGGAGGGCCGGCGGGTGCTGCTGTGGGACCTCGACCCGCAGGGCGGCGCGACGTTCCTGTTCCGGGTGAAACCGAAGGTCAAGGGCGGCGGCAAGGCGCTCGTACGCGGCCGGCGCGAGCTGGCCGACGCGGTGAAGGCGAGCGATTTCGACAACCTGGACCTGGTGCCGTCCGACTTCTCGTACCGGCACCTCGACCTGCTCCTCGACGCGCAGCAGCAGCCGACCCGGCGGCTGGATGCGATGCTCTCGCAGGTCTCCGAGGAGTACGACGTGGTGGTGCTGGACTGCCCGCCGAGTGTGTCACTGGTGTCGGAGAACATCGTCCGCGCGGCCGACCTGCTCGTCGTACCGATGCTGCCGGCGCCGCTGTCGGTGCGGACCCTGGACCAGCTCGGCGAGTTCGTCGGCTCGGTGAAGGGCCGGTCGCCGCAGGTGCTGGCGTTCTTCTCGATGGTCGACCGGCGCCGCAAGCTGCACCGCGACCTGGTCGAGGA
>DASXRB010001076.1:0-2802 GCA_036506875.1 Kribbellaceae bacterium
CGTGGCTCACCGACAGCGCCTGCAGGCGCGGGCGGTTGAGGTCGTCGTTCGCCTTGGCGTACTCGTACAGCCAGGACCGGCTGCCCGCGTTCGTCACCGGCGTCCAGAAGTTGAACCCGTGCGGCACCGCGGTCGCGGGGACGTTGTTGCCCCGGGAGAAGCCGCCACTGGAGTTGGTGCCGCGGTTCGTCACCACGAGGTCCGACGGATGCGTGCGCGCCGTCGCCGCGGCCACCGCCGGGTCGAAAGCCCACCGCGTGCCGAGCGTGATGTCGTCCACCCAGCCGCGGAAGTCGGCCGGCCCGGACGGCTTGTCGTAGCCGACCAGGACGCGCGTGATCGTCCTGCCCGCCGCGACGTCGCCGATCCGCGACTCGACGTGGTTCCACTGGTTCGCGCCGAGGCCCTTCGACTCGCCCTGCGCACCGGGGCTGACACCGAACCCGTGCTGGTCGGTCGCGCCCAGGTCGCTCAGGTAGGTCCCGTCCGAGAACGCCAGGTCGACCGCCGCGTAGGTACTCGGGTAGCTGAGGTCGCCCTCGATGTGCTCGGGAAAGATCCGGTAGCTCAGCACGGTCTGCGGCGTGACCGGCACGTCGACGTCGAGGATCTTGTTGTACGAGTACCCGCGCCGGGTCGCGGTCTGGTGCCCGGCGTACCGGAACGAGTGCACGCCGGTGAACCCCGTGCGCGCCCGCGCGTTGTAGGCGCTCGTCGGCCCGGAGTCCAGCCGCGACTCCATCACCGGCCCGGGCGGCGGCAGCGGGTCGCCGTTCGACAGCACCACCTCGGCCAGCTGCACGATGCCGTCACCGTGGTTGCGGGTGATGTCCAGCAGGAAGAACCTGTACGGCGTCTCGTTGGCGACGTCGTACACCTTCGTCTGGAAGCGGTTCTCGAAGTCCTCGCCGGTGCGGGTGTCGATCGTGGTCCACGTCAGACCGTCGTCGGAGCCCTTGAGGATCCAGTCGCGCGGGTCGCGGCCGGGCGCGTCGTTGGCCGAGGTGAGTGCGTAGCGTCGTACGACGACGGGCTCGGACAGGGTGAACTTCAGCCACCCGGTCGGCTCGAAGACCAGCCACTTGGTGAACGTGTCGCCGTCTGCGACGTTGGTCGCGATCTCACCGGCCCCGGTGTTCTCACCGTTGGCCTCGACCAACGTGGCCTTGTCCATCTGGCTGCCGCCGATACCCGTCGGCGTCGGGCCCTCGATGCCGTCGGCGCGGCCGTTCTCGACCTCGTCGGTGTAGCCCGGCTGTGGCTGGCCCTCCTCGAAGGACGTGCTGAAGGCGGGCGGTGCGGCCGCCCGGGCAGAGGTCATGGGGAGCATTGTCGCGGGTAGGGCCAGCACGGCCGTGGCAACCGCGGCGCGTGTCAGGCGGCGAGCAAGTCTGTGTGTCGGAAGGGGACGCAGGTTCATGGCGGCTCCCGGCGAAGTCCGCGCGTGTTCCCGATGACAAGGTTGTCAGCACGCGTCCTCGCATCCTGCCGAAGCCACTTACGGATGGTCAAGAGGTCGTCGCGTTGCGTGTCTCAGGATCTGGGCAAGGTGCCGGCGAGTACGACGATCGTGGCGGCCAGGAGCAGCGGAAGCGCCATCGCGTGCTGGATTCCGAGCCAGCCAGCCAGGGCGCCGATGACGGCCGGTCCGACGAGGAACGCGGCGTATCCGAAGGTGACAACGACGGCCAGCAATCGCCCGCCGCCGGCGTGCCCGGCCGCGGCGTACACCTGCGGCGCTATCAGCCCGACCCCGAGCCCGACCAGTGCCCACCCGGCCAGCAGTACAGGCAGCGGTGTGGCCACCAGCACCACCAGATAGCCCGCGACCGCGACCGCGCCGCCGGCCCGCACGACCCGCCGCCGCCCGTACGACGCCACCACCCGGTCGCCGGTCAGCCGGATCAGCACCATGCACCCGCTCACCGCGACCAGTCCCAGCGCCCCGTGCGCCGGGTCGATGCCGGCCACGTCGGTCACGTGGATCGACGACCAGTCGACCGCCGTCCCCTCCGCCAGCCCGAACGCGAACGCCATCGCGCCCAGCGCGAACGCGACCACGGGCAGCCGGCCGCGGCCGGAGTGCGCGAGGTGCCCGACCGGGGGAGCCGCGGGCGCGATCCGCAGCACGACGGCGTACGACGCGACCGTGACCGCGCCGACCGTGAGCAGCGACGGTACGACGACCGCCCCGCCGGACCGGCCGGTGAGCTGCGCGACGGCGACCACCACAGCGGCGCCGGACAGGTTCCCGATGCTGAAGAACGCGTGGAAGAAGCTCATGATCGGACGCGGTCTGGCCCGCTCGACCTGCACCCCGAGCGCGTTCATCGACACGTCCATCGCGCCGTTGCCCGCTCCGGCCAGCAGCACCGCGGCCGCCGCGGCCGGGAGCGACCGGGCGAACGCCAGCAGCTGGATCCCGGCGATCAGCAGCGGTGCCGAGGCCAGCGCCACCCGGCGCGCACCGAGCGAGTCCGACATCCGCCCGCACGCCTGCATCGACGCAACCGCCGCTCCCGCGAAGCAGAACAGCAGCACCGACACACCACCCGAACCGGCGCCGATCCGCCCCCGCAATGCCGGCAGCGTGCCGCCGAACACCCCGACCAGCGCCCCGTTCATCGCGAACAGCACCGTCACCGCCGCCGCCGCGGACCGCCTGCCCAGTGTCGAGGTCATGGGCCGAACCCCCGGGACGCTCACTCGGGAGCGTCGTCGCCGAGGCCGAGCAGGAGCTTGCGCAGCAGGCGGGCGAGTTGGTCGCGCTCCCCGGCCGTGAGGCTCTCGAGCAGGGCATCC
>DASXRB010001077.1:0-1752 GCA_036506875.1 Kribbellaceae bacterium
CGGCTCCGCTGCGGAAAGGGGCCGGCCCCCGGCGACGATCACGGAGGTCTCGGGGAACGAGCCATCGCCGAACAGGATCCGGGCCGCCGCCGCCCGTCCCGGCGCCGTACGCAGCAGCGCCACCGCCGCCTCGGCCGCGGCCGGAGACCGGACCGCGCCGATCGCCCGGCGCATCAGCAACCGCCCCCGGAATCGGGCGCGCATCGCCCCACCGTCGTACCCCCATAACGCCGACGGATCGCCGCTGCGCAGGTACCGGTCGATCACGTCGGCGGCGAGTTCCGACATTCGCAGGCACGGGTCGAGCCCGCCGGCCGTGAGCGGGGACACGGCGCCGGCGGCGTCGCCGACGAGTAGACCTTCGCGGCACACGATCCGGCGTAGCACGCCACCCACCGGGATCGGGCCCCCACGGCGCTGCACCGGACCGGTTGGCGCCGGGATAGCGGGCGCCTGAACGGCGGGCGTCGGGAGGATCGGTGCGGATGCGGCGAAATCCTCAAGCAGCGCCCGCAGCCCGCGGCGCATCCGATCCGGGTAACCCGCGAGGCCGACGTGGGCATGCCGGCCGTCGTTGACGACCCACGCCAGATAGCCGGGGGCGAGCCGCGGGTCGATCACACAGTGGAACGCCGGGGCGGCACCCGCACTCGGCGATACCGGGTACACCAGTTCCGCCCCCACCAGGATCCGGCGATTGACGTCGAGCCCAAGATCGCGGGCGACCCGCGAGTGCGCACCGTCGGCACCTACCACGAAGCGGGTGGCCACAGTGGACATCCGGCTACCGCGGGCGAGGTGGACCAGCCCGTCCGGGTCGCGTCCGACGTACCGCACGCCCAGCCGCACTCGCGCCCCCACGCGGCGCGCGGCAGCCATCGCGTGCGCGTAGACGCGGCCCATATCGGCGACGCGGAACTCGTCCCGGTCACTGCGCAAGCGAACCGGCGAGCGCCGGGACGGTGGGTACAGCACCACGTCGCGGATCCCAGGGCCGAGCAGGCGTCGCGGCACATCGAAGTCATCGAGGGTACGCCGGACGAATATGCCGGTGGTGCGGATGCCCGTGTCTAGTGACGCTCGGCGCTCGACGGCCAGGACCTCCAATCCCCGCGACGCGAGCAGGCGCGCCGTGTGCAGGCCGGCGAGCCCACCGCCCACCACGAGTACGTCCACGGTCTCCACACCTGGCGACGGTAAACGCAGCCACCACGCGGCGCGGCACCTCACACCGCATCTCCACAAAACTTCCGCTCTACCCTCACAAAGCCACCACTGGCGGCCCACCACCAGTGATCAGGCAGGAATCACGTCGAAAATGTGAGGGTCTAGGAACGCCCCCGGCCGCCGGGATGATGCCGAGGCTAACCCGTGGCAGCGACGGCGTGCTTGCCGCTGGCGTGCCGGCAGCAGGACAATCGAACCGGGAGTTTCCCAACCATGCGAGGCCAAGCGGGGGACCGTAGGGGAGGTCGTGGTGCGCACGCACCGGCGTCCTATCTGGTGGCTCGGCGCGCTGATCGCAGCCGCCTGGGCGGGCCTGTTCGTCTGGGCGGGGCTGGTGCCGCAACCGGCCGCCGCCGCGGGTCCGGTCGTGCTCACCACCCGGGTCGACGGGATCATCACCCCGGTCATCGCCAGCCACCTCGTCGACGGCGTCCGGCGGGCCGAGGCGGACGGCGCGGCGGCGTACCTGGTCGAGCTGGACACGCCGGGCGGGCTGGACAGCTCCATGCGCGAGATCGTGCAGGC
>DASXRB010001078.1:0-1880 GCA_036506875.1 Kribbellaceae bacterium
CGGCAACACCCAGGCGCTCTACTACACCACCCGGGACGGCAGCGAGGTGCACCGGATCGCCTTCACCGGATCGGTCAACCGGAGCCCGGTCGCTGCGGCGACCGCGAACCCGACCTCCGGGCCGGTCCCGCTCGCCGTCCAGTTCGACGGGTCGACCAGCAGCGACCCCGACGGCGACCCGCTGACCTACGCGTGGGACTTCCAGGACGACGGCACGACCGACTCGACGAGCGCCGCGCCGGCCTTCACCTACCCGTCGCCGGGAGTGTTCACGGCCCGGCTGACCGTGCGGGACGACAAGGGCGCCGCCAACAGCACCACGCTCCGGATCGACGCCGGTAACACCCCGCCCGCGCCCGTGATCGAGACCCCGGCCGACGGCACCCGGTTCGCGGTCGGCGACCGGTTCGTCCTCCACGGCAGGGCGACCGACGCCCAGGACGGCACGCTGCCGGACACCGCCCTCAGCTGGGAGGTGCTCCGCCACCACGCGACGCACACCCACCCGTTCCTCGAGCCCACCTCGGGCAACGACATCCCGATCACCGCGCCCGAGCCGGAGGATCTCGACGCGGCCAGGACGTCGTACCTGGAGATCCGGCTCACCGCGACGGACTCGTCGGGCCTGTCGAGCACGGTCACGCGGAACCTGGATCCGAAGTTCGTGGACGTGGTCTTCGCCACCGACCCGCCCGGCCTGCAGCTCGGCGTGAGCGGCGAGACCCTCACCGGGCCGGCCACGGTCCGGTCGTGGGAGGCGTTCAATCTGACCGTCAACGCGGCGGACCAGACGGACGGCTCGGGGCGGTTCTGGGTCTTCGACTCCTGGTCCGACGGCGGCGCCAGGGCGCACACGATCACCACGCCGGCGGCGCCGGCCACCTACACCGCGCGATTCGTGCCGGGGGCCACGCCGCCGCCCGCGACGTTCACCTTCCCGCCGGTCGCGGACTCCTATGTCAGCAGCGCCGAGCCGACCCGCAACTTCGGTACCCGGAGCACGCTGCGGACCGACGCCTCGCCCGAGATCCGCAGCTACCTGCGCTTCAACGTCACCGGTCTCGGCGGCAGCGTCACGGCCGCGAAGCTGCGGATCTTCGCCAGTTCGGGGAACTCCGTCGGCGCCGACGTCCGGGCGGTCACGGACAACCCGTTCAACCCGTGGACCGAGACCGGCCTCACCTGGAACAACCAGCCGGGGGTCGGCGGGGTGCTCGGGTCGTCGGGCCGGCTGACGGCGGGGGCGTTCGTCGACGTCCCGCTCTCCACCGCGGGCATCACCAACGGCGTGCTCAACCTCGGGCTCACCTCGCCGAGCACCACGGCCACCACGTTCGCGAGCCGCGAGGCGGGCGCCGACGCCCCGGTGCTGATCGTCACGACCGCCGGCTCCGGCGGCGGCGACACGACGGCCCCCTCCACGCCGACCAACCTCTCGGCGACCGCCGCCAGCGCCAACCGGGTCGACCTCAGCTGGACGGCATCGACCGACAACGTGGGCGTCACCGGCTACGAGGTGTTCCGGGACGGCGCGTCGCTCGCGACCATCGGCACGGCGACCACGTACAGCGACAACGCGGTCCTGCCGGCCACCACGTACACGTACCAGGTCCGGGCGCGGGACGCGGTCGGCAACCTCTCCGGTATCAGCGCCGGGGCGGTCGCCACCACGCCGCCGGCCAGCAGTGAGCTCGTCCTCGCGCCCACCGACGACGCGTACGTGGCGCAGGCCTCACCCGGTACCAACTTCGGCAGCGCCAGCACGCTGCAGGTGGACAACAGCCCGGTGAAGCACCTCCTGCTCCGCTTCGACCTCTCGGCCGCCGCGGGCCGGACGATCGTCAGCGCCAAGCTGCGGCTCTCCGTCGTGGACTCGTCGA
>DASXRB010001079.1:0-1709 GCA_036506875.1 Kribbellaceae bacterium
CCCTCCCCACCGGCCACCCCTGCAACTGACCCCCGCGCCCTCATCCGCTCATCGGGCCCTTCCGACCCGGCGTGCCGGCGCTCATCGGTCCGTTCCGACCACTCCGGTTGACGGGCGGGGACGAGCGGCTTACCGTAGCCAGTGTTCATTTTATCGAACGATGAGGGCTGATGACGGACGTCGTGGTCGTGGGTGCCGGGGTGATCGGCGCCGCCTGCGCGGAGGCGCTCACCGCGCGCGGTGCCGACGTCACCGTGATCGACCGCGGCGACCCCGCCGCCGGCACCACCGCGTCCGGCGAGGGCAACGTGCTGGTCTCGGACAAGGGCCCGGGCCCCGAGCTCGACCTCGCCCTGGCGTCCCGGCGCCGCTGGCCGGAGCTGCTCGAGGCACTGGCCGGCGAGCTCGGCGCGGAGCTGGCCGGGATCGAGTGGGAGGCCAAGGGCGGACTGGTCGTCGCGACCACGCCCGGCGGCGCAGCGGCGCTGACCGGGTTCGCGGCCGGCCAGCGGGCCGCGGGCGTCGACGCCCGGCCGCTGACCGCCGGCGAGGCCGCCGAGCTCGAGCCGCACCTCACGAAGGACTTCGCGCTCGCGATGCACTACCCGCAGGACGCCCAGGTGCAGCCGGTGCTGGCCGCGACCACCCTGCTGGCCGCCGTACGACGCCGTGGCGGCCGGGTGCGCGCCGGCGTGACCGCGACCGGCCTGGACCGGGACGTGTCCGGAGCGGTCCGCGCCGTCCGGACCTCGGCCGGCCCGATCCCCTGCACCGCCGTCGTCAACGCCTGCGGCCCGTGGTCCGGCGCGTTCGCCGAGCTCGCCGGCGCCCCGGTCGCCGTGCTCCCCCGCCGCGGCAACATCCTCGTCACCGCGCCGCTGCCCCCGCTGGTGCGGCACAAGGTGTACGACGGTGACTACGTCGGCGCGGTCGGCAGCGACGACGCCGCCCTCCAGACGTCCGCCGTGGTCGAGTCCACCGCGGCCGGCACCGTACTGATCGGCTCCAGCCGCGAGCGGGTCGGCTTCGACGACACGATCCGCGTCCTCGCCCTGCGCGAGATGGCCGCCAAGGCGATCCGGCTGTTCCCGGTGCTCGCGGACGTGCCGGTGATGCGCGCGTACGGCGGCTTCCGTCCCTACACCCCGGACCACCTCCCGGTCATCGGCCCCGACCCGCGTGTGCCGGGCCTGTGGCACGCCACCGGTCACGAGGGCGCCGGCATCGGCCTCGCCCCCGCGACCGGCGCCCTGCTGGCCGACCTCTTCACAGCGACGACGCCGGCCGTGGACCCCGAACCGTTCCGCGTGAGCCGCCCGGCCGTACTCGACACCGCGGACAGCACGCCCGTCCGGGACGACTCGGGGGCACTGAGATGACGTCGTACCGGATGCCGCGGGAGCGCGACCCCGTGCGGCCGGAGGCCACCGCGAGCGTGGAGCTCACGGTCGACGGCGAGCGGGTGCGAGCGCTGCCGGGCCAGACCGTCGCGGCCGTGCTGCTCGAGCTGGGCCGGACGACGTGGCGTACGACGAGGGGCGGCGGGCGGCCGCGCGGTCTGTTCTGCGGGATCGGGGTGTGCTTCGACTGCCTGGTCGTGGTCGACGGCGTGCCGGACGTCCGCGCCTGCCAGCGCGTGGTTGCCGACGGCAACCAGATCCGCACGCAGCACGGCGCCGAGCTGCCGGAGGTGGAGCGATGAGCGGCCG
>DASXRB010001080.1:0-1525 GCA_036506875.1 Kribbellaceae bacterium
CGCTGACGTTCACAGGTTCTCTCGGGTCAGGCCAGATCCCCGGCGAGTCCACCGCGATCGCAGCACGCGGGACGGACGGCAAGATCTACTACACGAAAGAAACAACTCCGGGGGCGATGCAGTTCGAGGCTTGGAGTGACGTGTGCCAGACCGACACGTGTGCAGGCTTCACCTACCTGAGCGACCCCGCGCTCTTTCGCTACACCGACTCGACCGGATCGCAGTGGGTTATCGCCGCCTACACGTCCGACTACCGCGTCGACGGCTACAAGGCGAAGCCGGCGACGTTGTCAGCCGCCGTGGCGGGATATGACAGCGCCACCGCCGACAGCACCGGCTTCGATCGGTTTGTCATGCACGAGGCCGGCTGAGACGCCTTCAGAGCAGCGCGAGGAGGGCGTCGGCTACGCGGGCTCGGCCCTTGCCGTCGACGAGGCGCCAGCCGGCGGCGGCAAGGCGGGCTCGCTCGGCCGGGTCGGTGAGCAGCCGGCGCAGCACCGGGACGGCGTGGTCGGGGTGGTCGTGCAGGTCGGACAGCACACCCACCCCGGCCGCGGCGCCGGTCGCGACCGCGCGCTCGTAGCCCATCACCTGGTTGTCCACCACGCACACCAGCCCCGCGGTGGCACCAAGACAGAGCAGCTCCCAGGTCGACGAGCCGGAGGCGCTCAGGACCAGGTCGGACTCGACCACGGCGGCGGCCAGCCGCGACGTCGGGCCGATCGTCTCCACCTGCTGCCCAGGCACCAGCGGCACGGCCGCGACCGCCTCGACCAGCTCCGGCCGGGGCGCGACGACGGTGGCGTCGAACGGGACCCCGGTGGCGGCCAGCGCGGCGACCACGTGCGGCCCCGCACCGTACGCGTCGGTGCCGCCGAAGAACGCGAACACCTTCGGCACCCGGCCGTTCCCGGCATCCGCTGACGGCGGTACGGCGGGCCGCAGGTCGAGGATCTCGTCCCGCAGCAGCACGTAGTCCAGCCCGGCCAGCCGGACCGAGCCCGCCGGGAGCGCCGGACCGTCCAGCTCCGACCCGAGGTTCTGGTCCAGGTAGATGTCCGCCTCGGCACCCCGCAGGTCCCCGTCCACCAGCGCGAGCACCGGCACGCCGGAACGTCGTACCGCCGCGTAGACCGCCGGATCCAGGTCGTAGCAGTCGAAGACCACAGCACTCAGCCCGAGCCGCCCGAACAGCTCCAGGTGCGCCTCGACGCCCGAGACCTCCGGCTCGACCGGGATGCCGCGGGCGACGATCTGGTCGTTCGCCCACGGGACGGTGTGGCTGTCGCAGATGAACACGACGTCGGCGCCGCGGTCGCGCAGCTCCTCTGCGAGGGCCAGGCAGCGCATCACGTGACCCACGCCGTTCGTCGGCCCGACGTCACAGCGGACCCCGATCCGCGTCTCCACAGACAACAGTGCGACCTTCCTCACCGGACGGATGTCTTCTCGGTCAGAGGGGAATCTAGTGCCTCGACATGAAGCGTGCCGAACGCTTCTTGTCGAGGCACAAACCAGTGACGGT
>DASXRB010001081.1:0-4197 GCA_036506875.1 Kribbellaceae bacterium
CGGCCCGGCCGTCGTCGAACCGTGCGCCCGCCCGATCTTCTCGCCCTTGAGGTACAGCGGGTTGAGCGAGTTGTAGTCGGGCGCGATCGCGCCGACGGTCGTCGCGGCGGCGTAGGTCGGCGTGTAGCCGACGTACCAGACTGCCGCGTTGCTGTTCGTCGTACCGGTCTTGCCGGCGGCCGGCCGGCCGAAGTTCAGCGCCGAGCCGGTACCGCCCTTCTCCATCACCTTGTGCAGGACGTAGTTCACGCCGTCGGCGTACGCCTCCTGCATGACCCGGCCGCAGTTGGCGCCGGGCGTGCTGATCGGCCGGCGGTACTTGTCGACGATCGACGTGATCACGACCGGGTCGCAGTGGATGCCGCGGGCCGCGAACGTCGCGTAGGCGTTTGCCATCATCAGCGGCGACACCGCGTCGACGCCGAGGGTGAAGGCGGGCACCTGGGACATGTCCTTGCCGTTGGCAACGTTGTAGACGCCGAGCTGCTTCGCCACGGTGACCGGGGCGCAGATGCCGATCCGCTTGATCAGCTGCGCGAAGTAGGTGTTCGTCGAGGCCTGAGCGGCCTGGATCAGGGTGAGGTTGCCACTGCGCTCCGTGGAGTTGGTGACCGGCCACGGCTTGCCGTAGTCCTTCCACGGCTCACCGCAGGTCGTGATCGGCCCCTTGATGTCGACGTGCTTCGGCGCGTTGATCGTGTAGTTGAGCGGCACGCCCTTCTGCAGCGCGGCGGCGATCGTGAAGGCCTTCGCGCTCGACCCCGGCTGGAAGCCGTTGTAGCTGTACTTGTACTCGGTCTTCCCGCCCGGGGAGAACCGCTCGGTGTTGAAGTTGTAGTACGTCTGGCCCTTGGCCTTGTTCGAGCCGAACCGCCGGTTCTGCGCCATCGCCTTGACCAGGCCGGTGCCCGGCTCGACCACGGTCATCGCGACCGCGGGCTTGTCGGACTCGTACGAGTGCTTGTAGATGGCCGCCTGGACCTTGCGCTGCATCTCGGAGTCGAGCGACGTCGTGATCGTGAGGCCGCCGCTCTTGATCAGGTCGTCGCGGTCGTCGCGGGTCTTGCCGAGCGCGGGGTTCTCGAGCAGCTTCTCGACGACGTACTGGCAGTAGAACGGGTACTGCGAGTTCGCGCACCCGTTCGGCACCTCGGAGACCTTGGCCGGGTCGATCACCGGCGTGCGCACGGCCGCTACGGCCTGGGCCTGGGTGATGATCTTGAGCTCCAGCATCCGGCGGATCACCAGGTCACGCCGCTGCTTGCCCGCCTGCGGGTGCTTCACCGGGTTGTACCCGACCGGGTTCTTCACCAGGCCGGCGAGCAGCGCGGCCTGCGGCAGCGTGAGCTGGTCGGCGTGCGTGCTGAAGTAGTACCGGGCCGCCGCCTCGATGCCGTACGCCGTCGCGCCGAAGTAGGCGATGTTCAGGTACCGCTCGAGGATCTGGTCCTTGGTGAACTCCTTCTCCATCGCGATGGCGTACCGGAGCTCCTTGATCTTGCGCTCCATCGTCTCCGCCGTCGCGGCCCGCTGCTCCGCCTCGGTGTCGGCCTGCTGGACCAGGGTCATCTTCACGTACTGCTGCGTGATGCTCGAACCGCCCTGCGTGACCCCGCCGGCGGCCTTGTTGCGCAGCAGCGCGCGCGTCGTGCCCTTCGCGTCCAGCGCGCCGTGCTGGTAGAACCGCGAGTCCTCGATCGCGATGATCGCCTTCTTCATGATCGGCGCGACCTTCGACAGCTGGACCGGGACGCGGTTCTGGTCGTACAGCCAGGCGACCGTCTTGCCGTCCGAGGTGACGATCCGGGACCGGACCGGCAGCGGCTCGGTCTTCAGCTCCTGCGGCAGGCTCTCCAGCGTCTCGGAGGTCTTCTTGGTGCTGAACCCGGCCAGGCCCGCGAACGGGATCACCAGGCCCGCCGCCAGCACTCCCGAGAGCACGCTGACACCGAGGAACAGCACGACATGCTGGACGACGCCGCGGTCGCTCCGATCCAGAACACGCATGGTCATGAGGGTACGTGAGTCATCAGTCCACGCCGAGCGGGCGTGTGGCCTTGCTCACATCGTACCGGCGAGCAGGCCGCCGATCTGGCGCAGGCCGTCGAGGTCGTGCACGTCGTCGGCCAGGGCCGGGATCTCCGCGATCGGGATGCCGCGGTGGCCGCGGCGGAACCGGTCGGCGCGCTTGCGGTCGCCGGTGACCTGCTGCATCCGGTCCGCGTGCAGCCGTAACAGCGCCTCCGTCAGCGACGAACCGCCGGAATCGGCCAGCTGCTCGGCCGCGGCCAGGCTGCGCTCGGCGGACAGCGTCAGCGCGCTGGTGGTGACCCGGTTCAGGACGACACCGGCCAGCGGCATCTGCTCGGTCCGCAGCCTCTCCGAGAAGTACGACGCCTCGCGCAGCGCGTCGTTCTGCGGTGCGGCCACGACCAGGAACGCGGTGTGCGGCTCGCGCAGCAGCGACACCGTCTGCTCGGCCCGCTCACGGAACCCGCCGAACAGCGTCTCGAACGCGGCCGCGAACGTCTGAACGTCCTTCAGCACCTGCGCGCCGAGCACCCTGTTCAACACCGCCATCGTGGCGTTGAGCCCGGCCGACATCAGCCGCAGGGGCCCGCGCGCCGGCGCCAGCAGCAGCTTCAGGAACCGCCCTTCCAGCAGCGACGCCAGCCGCTCCGGCGCGTCCAGGAAGTCCAGCGCGGACCGCGACGGCGGTGTGTCCACCACGATCAGGTCCCACTGCCCGTCCTTGGCCGCCTGCCGGTGCAGCTGGCCGAGCTTCTCCATCGCCATGTACTCCTGCGTGCCCGCGAACGACGACGACAGCGCGATGTAGAACGGGTTCTCCAGGATCTGCTTCGCGCGCTCCGGCGAAGCCTGGCTGATCACGACCTCGTCGAACGTGCGCTTCATGTCGAGCATCATCGCGTCCAGCCGGCCGCCGTTCGTGGTCTCGACCTCGGCCACCTCAGCCGGGGTGTTGTCGAGCTCGGTCAGCCCCAGCGACTGCGCCAGGCGCCGGGCGGGATCGATCGTCAGTACGACGACCTGCCGGCCCTGCTCGGCCGCGCGCAGGCCGATCGCGGCGGCCGTGGTGGTCTTGCCGACCCCGCCGGCGCCGCAGGTGACGACGATCCGGATCTCCGGGTCCGCGATCAGCGCGTCCAGGTCCAGCCGGACGGCGGCCGTCGTACCGGATGCTCCCGCGGTCATCGGGCGGCCTCCTCGAAGCTCTGGGCCAGCTCCTCGGCGAGGTCGTACAGGACGCCGGCGTCGATGCCGTCCGGGACCAGGCCGAGCTCGCTGACCGGTTTTCCGAGCTCGTCGATGCGGCTGCGGTTCTCGCGTTCCAGACCGACCCGGATCGCGTGGTCGCGCGCCTCGGCGGCCAGCGCCTCGGCGGTCGTCGTACCGCCGGCGATGCCGGCCGCGGCCAGCCCGTCGGCGATGGTCTTCGTCGGCAGGTTCTCCTTCGTGGCGCGGGCGAGGGTGTCGTCGTCGAGCGGGCTGCGGCGCACCATGTTCACGATCACCGAGCCGATGTGCAGGTCCAGCGCCTCCAGCTGCTCGACGGTGTCCACGGTCTCCTGCACCGGCATCTCCTCCAGCAGCGTGACCAGGTGCACGGCGGTCCGGTCCGAGCGCAGCAGGCTCATGATCGAGTCGGCCTGGCTGCGCACCGGGCCGACCTTGGCCAGGCCGGCGACCTCGCTGTTGACGTTCAGGAACCGCGGGATCCGGCCGGTCGGCGGAGCGTCGAGTACGACGGCGTCGTACACGAACTCGCCGCGCACCTTGCGGCGGGCCGCCTCGTACACCTTGCCGGTGAGCAGCACGTCGCGCAGGCCGGGCGCGATCGTGGTGACGAAGTCGACCACGCCGAACCTGTCCAGCGCCTTCCCGGCACGGCCGAGGTGGTAGTACATGTCCAGGTACTCCAGCAGCGCGGCCTCGGGCTCGACCGCGAGCGCGTAGACGTCGCCGCCGGCAGGGGCGACGGCGATCTTGCGCTCCTTGTACGGCAGCGGCGGGACGTCGAACAGCTGCGCCAGGCCCTGGCGTCCCTCGACCTCCATCAGCAGCACGTTGCTGCCCTCGGTCGCGAGCGCCATCGCCAGCGCGGCGGCCACCGTCGTCTTCCCGGTGCCGCCTTTCCCCGTCACAACATGCAACCGCCTCATCCCGTCAAGCGTA